>NZ_CP032156.1 GCF_008329905.1 Mycobacterium sp. ELW1
GCTCCGCGTGTCGGCGCGACAGGGCAGGATGTGAATTATAAACTGCGCCTGTCTCATCCGAAGTACCTCGCCGTGCGGGGGAAGCATACGGAAGGCCTTCATGGCTGTTCACGTCGTTCTCAATCAGAAGGGCGGCGTCGGCAAGAGCACGATCGCCGTCAACCTCGCCGCCGTCACCGCCGACGTGCTCAACCATCGAGATGATCCCGAGGCGAGCTCACCGGTCGCCGCTGTCTCCATCGACCCGCAAGGCTCCGCGATTTGGTGGGCTGCCCGCGTCAACGATCTCCCGTTTCACGTCGTGCAGGCCGACGAAGATCTCGATGGACTCAAGAAGCTCGGCGAACTTCCCGGCATTCAACATGTTTACGTCGACACGCCCGGATGGATAGACCTCAACGGTGGCGACGACACCTCTGATCCGCTCGGCGGTGGGCCGGCTGCCGAAGCCTTGCGCGTCGTGCTCGACGTCGCCGATCGCGTCATCGTTCCGATGGAGACCGAGCCGCTCAGCTTCGACCCGACCGCACGAACCATTAATAAAGTCGTTCAACCACGCGGAGTTCCGTATGTGGTGGTCATCAACAACTGGGATCCTCGCGACGGCATGCACGACCTCGACGAGACAAAAGAATTCGTTAGGGCCAACGGATGGCCGCTGGCGCATACGGTGATCCGCCACTACAAATTGCATGCTCGCGCCAGCGCCGACGGCCAGGTGGTGACCGAGTACCCCACGAATCGCGTTGCCTTGCAGGCGCGGGAGGACTTCTACAAATTCGCACTTGAGCTCAACGTGGGGGGAGGACACTGATGGCGCGCGGAGGCCGAACCAGCCTGGCCAGCCTGGCCAGCGAGGTGGGCGACAAATCGCCGGTCGATCAGATTGCCCCGATGCCTAGCCGCACAGCACCGTTGACGGATCTGACACCGAATCCACGCAACCCGCGCGACGATCTCGGCGATCTGTCCGACCTCGAGTCGATCGCCGACATGCAGCTTCAGCCAGCCGTCGTGGTCACCAAAGCCGCTTACCTCAAGCTGTACCCCGAGGACGGCATCGCCACCCGCCTGGTCGTCATCAACGGATGCCGCCGCTTGGCGGCCGCCCATAAGTACGGCCGCACCGATCTCGACATCGTCGTCAACGACGAGATCGCCCGCGATCGCGTGACACTCATCTCTGCATCGATCGCCGAAAACGTCGACCGGCAGGATTTCGATGTCATCGAAGAGGCCAAAGCCGTTGCGTCGCTGGTGAAAGAGTGCGGCACCGCAGCCGACGCGGCCAACCGCTTGCGCAAGACGGAGGCCTGGGTCTCGCAACGGCGGTCGCTGTTGATGCTGGCGCCCGAATTGCAAAGGGCTTTGCGCCGAGGCGAATTGGCGATCAGGGAAGCCCGCCAACTGGCGAGGGTACCGCTCGAACAGCAGGTAGCGCGTTGGCAGGCTGCACAGGACAAGAAGAGCGACGACGGACAGGAAAACAGCACGGCCAACAAGCGGCCGGCCAGTCCGTCCCGCGTGATCGCGAGCGCGCTAAAGGAATTCGACTCCAAGCCACAGCTTCTCGCCAACGCGCTACGGTCACACCTCGGTCCAGACGGAGTCAAGACGCTGCTCGCCACGCTCGCCGCTGAAGCGACCTCTCTCTAGCCCAAGACACCGCTGCCGTTCCACCGTCACGTGACAATTCGGGACGGTATACCTTCGGATCGGATCCGCCGCCAAAACATCAACGTTGTTCCGCATACCGCGTCGAATCGACGCCGCACCATCTACAGCTGGTGAGCCAGCTCACCTAGGTTGCCCGGCGTCATGAACTGCCCCAAGGCATCCAGGTAATTGCGGGCTACCGCGCGGTACTTCTCGGCTGCCTCATTGGTGGAGCGGTCAGCGTCGAGCAGATCCTGCTGTGCTGCGATGAGCAATCGGTTGGCTTCGGTCAGCGAGACCACCTGGGCGCGCAGTTCGTCGACATCTGGACTCGGCGGGGCAAGAACGGCACCCAGCTGCGGCGGAAGCTCATCCGCGTAGACATACCAGCGCAGGCGTTGCGGCCGCGGCATCGCGCCGCCGCGAATCTCGCCGGCGGTGATGGCGCGGATGATCGTGCGCGGATCCTTTTCGAGCCGCTTGGCCGCTTCTGCCAATGACACGACAGGGCCGCCCGGTGTGGTTTCCACGCCCGGCGGCGGCTGCTTCGGTTGTGTCATCGTCGGTCACGTCGGCCGCGAGGGTCGTACTCCTCCCGTAACGACATCATGCGCTAGATTAGGGACATAATAACGACATCGTGACACCCCATGCGCCCGGATGCCACTATTTTGCGGCATCAATGTCGTAAACTAACAGCATCACGACGAGGTGTGGACACCCGCCCTAGCGCCCGGAGGAGACGTTGAGCGATAGCGAATCGCGTAGGCTGACCGCGAAGGTTCTGGTTCGCTTCACCGAAGACGACCTGTGGAAGCTGCAGCAGGAAGCCGATCGGCAGGGCGTGAGCGTTCCGCAGCTCATGCGTGACTTCACTCTGCGCGGACTGCCGTCGCGCCGAACGGGGCGGTCTGTATCCATTGATCAGGGCAGCGGCGACGATCGATCCCGTCAGCCCGCTCCGGCCAGCCACGTCGCCTAGGCGACACCATCGCGCAGGCCCGCCAGGCGTTCGGCAAGATCGGTTCGTCCACGGTCGGTGCGGCACGCCGGTTGCGGCCCGCATTCCCCGCAATTGCAAACCTACGCAGAAGGCGAGGCCCGACACCGCCCGCATCTTGAGCACTTAGAAGGTCCATGGCCAGCCGCGATCTATGTGTCGACACAGACGGTGTACGCGCCGCGGGCGTAACAGCGACCACGGCGGCATCGTGTGCAGCTCCCGCTGCGACCGCCGTTACCATGCACAGGTGATGCAACGTCGGTGCACATGGCCCCACGGGCCGTTGGTAAGTCGAACGGTGACTAGTGTGGAGTTCGGCATACCCGCAGACCTCATCGAACTCACGAGGGTCGGGTTTACCTGACCCGCGCGCAGCTGCTTTCACTGAAGGATGCCGGAACTGACGAACGCGCGGGCCCGGCGGCGGGTCACAGGGTGGGGACTAGGGGCCAGCGGGGTCCCCGCGGGACTCACCGACCTGCCAACGGCTTTTCAGCCAGTTCTCCAATGTCACCAGGCGTCAAGTATTGCGCCAACGCCTGGCGGTACTTGTCTGCGGCCGCGGCAGGGTCGGCATGCGCCGAAAGCAGAAGCAGATTCGCCTCCTCTGACCTCACCAGGGGGCACGCAAATCCGCGACCAGGGCTTCCGTGCTGTCCGAACGCGCAACCCCGGCGCGTGAGCGCTGCCAGGCCGGTGCGCGGGCACGGCCAAAATTCTGCAGGGAGCACACCTCGGCCCCGAATAGGCTTGAAACCTGGCCGATTAAACCGTGACCCCAATAACTTTCGAGAGCCAACACGCAGAGACCGGTACCCCCCTCGGAAGGGAATCCATGACGACGCCGCCCGCTCCGGCCGGACAAACCCTAAAAGATCCGCGCGTCCCTGCAGTCCCTGCCGTGGACAGCGACACGTCCCCGCCCGCACAGCGGAGAGGGCGCGACATCGCGCCGGAACGGGAAGCGCGTACGCCCTGGGTCGCGATCGGGTGCTACGCGGCAGCGGCGGCGTCGCTGATGGTGTCGACCAACACTTCGTGGCGGTTCTTCGACCAAGTGCTACACATCCCCACCGCGTACGGCGAACGGTACTTGATGTTCGCCGTGGCCGAGGTGGCGCTAGTGGTGTGCGGGGCTGGCATGGCGGTAAACGTCAACCGAGACGGCCGACCGGGATCGTTCCGCGTGGTGGTATGGGCCATGGTTATCGCTATGAGCTACATGGCATGGGCGATGTCCACCCCGGAAGAGGCGGTCGGACGAATCCTGCTCGGCCCGGCACTGGGAACGGTGATGCTGCACCTGGGGCTCGGCCTCGAACTGCGCGCCCGCCACCAACGTGCCAACACCATCGCCCGTATCGGCCACGAGCTGCGCGAGCGGTGCCTTTCGCGGCTTGGCCTGGCCGATGATGGCCGCGATGCAGCCCAGCGCACCCGTGATCGCAAGGCATACAAGGCCGCCGCGCTGTCACGGCCGCTGCGGTGGCCGTGGTCGCGGCAGGCCCGCCTGGAGCGCGCACTGCTGGCCGCCGGCGTCGCCGATGATCCCATCATGAGGGATCGCATGCTTGCGCGGCTGGCGGTCGTCCGCCACGCCGACACACTGTCCACGCTGATTCCGTCGTCGCCCTGGCAACGCGCGGAAGATGGCATTAGACCCGGTAAAGAGCCGGCAATCGATAAAGACCGCGCGACGCACGACCTTCCACCGCGCGCGGACGGCAGCCGGGCGCCGCGCACATCATCGGCACAGGCCGCATCAAATGATGCTGGGCGCGCACCGTTCAATAAATCAACGGTGCTGCGCGGCGCACAACGGCAGGCCGTGCACGCGACGCAGCCCGCACCCGCGCCCCGTGCACCGCGCACACTGACGGCCGTGCCCAACTCCGCGGCGCCGCACAACGGCATCGACCAAGTGCGCACGCACGCGCGCACACAGTCGAGCGCGCACAGCGACGACGCCGAGAACGCTATGCGACGCGCAGCTACGCGCCGCATAGTCGATCAAGCGGCGATCCAGCAGTGGCTGCCAGTCGCGGAGACGATCGTCGGGGACGGACTGACAAAAGGACGCATGCGACGGTGGCCGGAGGAGGAGCATCCCGCGGTGGTCGCCACCATCTTGGCCGACCATGCGGCCGGGACGCGGCCCAGCACGATCGGGCGCCACCACCAGGTCCACCACGAGATAGTCGGCAAGATCCTCGCGGCCGCCGACGAGCTCACTGGATAACCGCGTCACGGACGCAGACTCTCCGCGCGTCGCACCGATCGTTGGTGCGGTGTCCACCCCGTTGGGCCGCTGATCAACTTCTTCTTGTTCGGCAGGCCGCGCCAATATGGACATGGGAACCTATGTTCGATTACCGCGCTAGGATGGCGTGCCGTGACCGTGCTCAATCGCACGCGGCGAGGCTACGAAGAGCTAGGCCCGCCGCCGCAGTGCCCGCAGGGGCACCCGCTTCAGGGTCGTGGACGCGTCCTGGTCGGAACCCAGCAATGCACCAGCTGCTGTAATAGTGACCTGGGGCCACACCGGTCGTACACGTGCCGGGTGTGCTGGGAAACCGTTTACGACCCGCTCCCGCGCGGCGACTGTACCTTTGTGGCGTTCGACGGGCGACCAATACGGCATCAAGCGGGGCCGGGGAGTAGGGAGTGTGACGCAGGGGTCCCGCGCACATGGTCCGCTAAGCGCCCTCGGCTGGTTGTGAGGAACCGTTTTGTCTAGCTTGTTGGCGCAACGCTGAGATGCGCGTACGGGTGTTACCCGCCCATTGAGTATTCAGGGCGGCAATTAGCGTCTGCCACATTGGTACCGCGAGCATCCACTGCACTTGGGCGCGACCCATCACCCAAGCAGCGGGGCAGCGTTGCGCCCAGGCCACCGCCGCTAAGCGGGCAACATCGTCGACCATCCAGTACAGCGCTTCCTCGGGATTAGTCGTCGACAGCCACACCGCGCCGCGAGCCGGATCGGTCGTGCTGTACCGCAACTCCGCGCCTTTGAAGCTGTAGAGCGCCCCTGTGTCTCGACGGCGCGCGCGTGAGTGCTTGTGCGCCTTGACTTCTTGTGGGTGGGGAAGGTCGTTTCGCGACATTCCAGTGAGGTCAGCTATGGTGGCGATCGCACCGTCGAGTGCGTGCCTGAAGCGCTCAGTGGAGACTTCGGTGCCATCGACACCCAGGCGCTCAACCGGTGACGCCGGCGGGCGAGCATGTATACGTTCCAGCGGCGGTGGATCTGGCCTGGGTGGTAGCGCCGGCTGCGCCTGCGGGGCCAGTTCCGGCGGGGTTCGCGGCTCCTTGGCGGCGAAATCGACACTTACCGTGCCCACCCAATCCACCTTCGTCGAGTCGAGGACGGTGTCGTACCCCAGACTCGGGTCGACCACATACGCCAGTTCGGCCACGGCGCTGTGCTCCTGCGCGGTGACGGTCGCACTACCGTGCGGCTTCACGGCGATGAAGTACACCCACAAGAACAGTCCGAACTCGTCGCGATCGAGATATTCGGCCTGATAACGGCAGGGATCGGCTGGCTGGCCAATACGGTGTTTGATGGGCTGCTCGAGTTGTGCGCACCAGACCGCAGGACCGCCCTCTCCGCTGGCCAAGTTACCCAGCGTCACCGCCTGTGCCGGCGTGGCCAGCTGTAGGTCCTCTGGTCCGGAGGTAGCGTCGCGCACCACTAGCTTCCGGGCCACCTCGTAGCCGTCGTCCATGCTGTCCCTCCAGGCAGACGCAGCGATCGTCTAACCACTTCGCTTGCTATCACCCTAAGCCGCGGCTGGTGCCAGTCCCGGCACGAAATGTCAGTCGCCGCCTTCAAGAGCGGGTGCGGGGCCTAAGCTGGCGGTCAGTTGCCGGCTTTCGCCAGATCGGCCGCGGAACTGGGGGAGTAGGGCCCCCGGCGGTGTCCATGAGTCTGGAGAATGTCGAGCAGGCTACACAGGGTAATGGGTCGGCAGAATTCCGTTGGCGCTCTTACTTTGCGATTTCCGGGCGGCTTGCTGGTCGGCCTTCGAGGCGTCGAGAGTTAGACCCTGCGGAAGTTTGGGGCGCAGCCGGCGGCCGACGTCGCGCAAGATCCGCGTGTCCCATTCGGTCGTCGCCCTTGGTTCGATAGATATGCCAATGTCGGCGCCCACCGCACTCGCATAGCGCAGCAGCGTCGAGATGTGGGGATCGACCGTCTCGTTCTCGAACCGGCTGATCACGCCTTTATCCACTCCGATCGCCTCGGCTACCTGCGCGATCGTCAAACCGCGGTCTGTGCGTACATCTTTGAGCTCCTTGATCGCCTGCCGGATCAGTGCGTCCGTCATCGTATGCCCTTCGCTAAATGGTCGGTACCGCAGATCAGTTCCAGTTCCAGTTGCACTGTGGTGCAACTCGCGCAGTGTTGCAACGGTGTTCGCGACGCGTACGCAACCTGCGCGGCCCCGCACCGATCTCGGGGAGGGACTCACTCACCGGCGCGATGCGGCGTCGATGGCCGTCGTGGCGGCGCTCAACGCCCCGTGGAGCTGCCGCGGTGCCCGCGTTGCCCACACGGGGGAGCGCCCCGATTCGCGGCCGGGACCGGTCCGGCTGGTTCCTGCGGCGATACTGGGGCCCATGAGTGATGACGGTGGCGGCCAGCACGTCCGACAGACTCCCCGTAAGCGGACGGGAGAGCTGTCGGTCGCCGATTTCACGATGTTGGTACGCGTACATGGCCAGCCTGCCGCGGTGCGGGTGTACTGTGACGACGAACAAGACGAGGCCGCGCGCTATGCAGCCGAGGTCGGGGGAGTTGTTGTCCCACTGCCTCTTTCGCCACCTATCGGCTACACCCCTAGCCACCGACGGGTTTCTGATCCCGTCAGTGGCGGCAGCAGGAGAGGACCGGGCACTAGCTTGAGACCGGCGGCGGTGGCTGCCGCCCCTCAGATGCCAGGGCGTCCAGGTAGGCGTCGTGGTAGCGGGTGATGGCCATCCGCTCGGTGGTGAACTGCTCCAGGACGCCGGTGATGAGCGGTTGGCCCCGCAGCGACGACGCCATGCGGTCGTGGGGCCAGTGGCCAAAGCTCATCAAATCGATGCCGAGGGTCTGCTGAGGGTACTCGCGGGCCTCGGTGATGTCGTTGCGGACCGCTTCCAGTTCAGTGTCCAGACGACGGAGAGCCGAGGCGGCGCGGCGAAGATGGCGATCGCGCTGCTCCTTGAGCAGCCCGACGCAATCAGTCTACGTCGGGATCGCGCTGCGTGGAAACTACACGTGCCCCGCTTTGCCACGAACGACCTGGGGGGAGTAGGCCGTCTGCGGCCATCATCTTGAGGATGTCGGTCGGGATACCGCACAGCTCGGAGGCCTCCGACAGCTTGGCCAGATCAGGATCACTCACCGTGATCCGTTCCCTCGCGGCGACGCGATGCTTCCGCCCGGAGGGAGATGCCGACATTGTTGAGTCGAAACTCGTACTCACCGGAACCGACCAGGAACCAGTCGCCGGTTCCGAAGTCTCCCCGGTCCATCACCACACGCATGGCGCTTCTGATCGCGTCAGCGCTATCACCTTTGAAGCTCGCGAGGTGTATGGCGTGGTGGTCGTACATGTGCCACTCAGGATCCCCGCTCGGCCGCTGCGTTAATGGGGAATCGTCGACGCTGCCTCTGAACCCTTGAAGCAGCCGGTACGTCGTGAGGCGACTGTTGACCGGTTCCTGGTCACTCATGACGAGCCCCCTCGCGCGCGTTGTGCCCATCGCTCGTGGGCGGATTGGGCCGACATTTCTGCTGCTGCACCAATTTTCGCCCAGGACAACTGCTTTGTGCGTGCTTGCAGGACGGCCCGATCCAACTGTTGTTCGCCAGCACGAATAGCTGCGAGTGCGGCTCTGATGTCGGCTTCCGCGTCGATGTCACTGATATGTTCGCTCGACCATACGGCGTGGCCGGCCGTATGGGCGTCGCCAACGATCACATCGAGGACCTCGTCGTCGGCTGCGTAGATACGAAAAGCGCTGGGATCGTGCCTCACTGGCGAGGGCACCCGCGTCCAAAACTGTTGACTAACCCAGCGTTTCGTGGGCATTACATCCCCTGGGGCGTAGCAGTTGCACACAACGCGCCAGCCGATGACGTCGCCCGCGGGCCTGGTCTGGAACGCCGCTTCGCCGCCGTGTCGGCGCACCGCTTCCTGGCCGAATGTTCCGTCGCCGTACTGGTCGACGGCAAGATGCCCGGGTGGGATTCCGGTGCCACTGATTCCCAGCGCACGGCAGCCATCGTCGAACTCGGCGGCCATGTATCCCTCGTGCCATTCGCTGCCTCTGTCGCCCAGCGAGTGCTCCCATCCCATGGATGGGAGCCTACCCGAACATGTCAAGCCTGCCTGATACAATCCCCATATGGACGTCAGGCACACCTGACATAACGGGCTTATCAGGCTAAGTCGACTAATCCGGAAGTTGACTTTCACTTTCCGCCATAGGCTCAAGTGAGCCCACCAAGAGCTCAAGCGCTTGATCTTTTCCACTCTGCGGCACTCCATGAGAGTTGACTCTCTAGCGAGGATCAAAGGGGTTCCATCTGTTGGCCCAGACATGCTGCTGCCGTTTTCCGACCTGTCGATTAGGAACGGTGACCCTAGAAGCCGAATCGTCAGGGTGACGATCGACCCAAGGGTTGATGCTGGTCTCCGCTAGCACCTATTGCTAGTATTGAGCGATGGCACGGATGATCACGTTGCGGCTATCGGAGAGCGCGTATGAGGCGGTCAAACGCTATGCCGACGCGGACCAGCAGTCGATGAACTCCTGGATCGAGAACCTCCTCGACGTCGAGGACATGCGACGTCGGTGCGCGGCGCACGACCAGTGGATGCGAGCGCACCCAGATGCCACTGCGTTCAGCGAGGCGTGGGCCGATCGCAATCTCGACGAGTTGGCGGAGCGTTGAATCAAGCCCCACGCCGAGGCGACATCTGGACAACGAACACCGGGATCGAAGTGCTCGTCATTTCGTCCACGGTCTACAACGACATCCCCAGCGAACCGACCGTCATCGTTGTTCCCGTGTTCGACAGTGAACCGGACACTGGATTTGGCGTGGATCTAGGCGAGAACGATTGGGCCGCACCGGGCCTCGTCACCAGCTTGCGCAAAGCCAGACTCGGCGGTCACCGTCGCCGGATCGACGTCCAGGCGCTCACCGATGTCAACAACATGCTCTTCAAGATTCTCGCGACACCAGATCGGTAGCAGAGGCGACATGCGCTCCGGAATGCCACAAATTCGCACTGATGTGGCTCAGTCCGTCTCCCGAGCCTCTACTCTTTCGGCGACGGTTCGATGAGGCTGTACAGCGAGTTCCGCGCCGCCGCTGCCCGGTTTTCTGTGCCGGCGCCATCAACATAGCGTTGCGAGGTCACCATCGACTCGTGCCCGAGAAGCTTCATTAGCGCGTACACGCTGACATTTCCGTTCGCGAGTTCGGTCGCGAAGGTGTGGCGAAACCCGTGAACCAGGGCACCCGGGGCACGTTGGCTGTTCAACCCGGCCTTCTTGAAGGCACGCAGCACTCGATACTGCAGCGCTCCCCGCGTGATGCGTTCTCCGTCGCTGCCAACGAACAGTGGGGCAGTGGCCGGCCAGGCGGCCAGTCCGCTCTTGGTGGCTCGCCGTTTGGCGCCACCACCTGGAAAACGGGCCATCCGGGATTCTAGATAGGCCTCCAGCTCATAAATTAGTGCCGGTTCGAGGGGTATGCGGCGATCCTTATTGCCTTTACCCCGCACGTGGATCACACCGCCCTCGACTGTTGAGCGGATGTTGCCAACGTCAGCGCGCACGAGTTCGTCCGCGCGTAGTCCTGTGAGCACCGCTACCAGCACGATGGCCCGGTCGCGCTCGGCCCAGTCAGACCGGCGGCGCGATCCACGGTCGAGTTCGATCACCGTCAACAGCGCGGACACTGCCTCCGCTCCAAGCCCTTTAGGGAGCGTCTTGGCGACCTTGGGTCGGCCGATGAGCGGCATCGGATTGCCTGTGATGAGCTCACCTGTGTAGAGGAAGTCGCACAATGTATTCCAGTTCGACCAGCAGCGTCGAATCGACGCCGCCTCGTGGGTGTCGGCATATGTGGCGAATGCTCCCCGCATTGCCTCTTTCGTAATCGCATCGGGCGCTAACTGGGCGACAAATTGGGGGCCATCAGCGAGCAGGGTGGCGATCGCGGCGAAGTCCTGTCGGTAGGCCTTGATGGTATGTGGTGAGGGCTTGCGCACGGAGCGATCGGCGAGGAACGCTGAAAACCAAGCCGGGTAACGCAATTCACTCTCAACCGGACTACGCCGCGCGGGACTCATGCCACAATAGAACCACAGTTATTGATGGATAACGAATGTTATCCACCACGCATGTCTGCGCCGCTTCAACCGGAAAGAAATTCCGTAAGAGCATCGCGCCGACAGCGGCGGATGCGAATAAACTAGAGCATTGCTCTCCTGGCTAAGTATCCGTCAGTCGCCGACCATAAGTGGTATAACGAAATGCATTTATTCACAGAATGATTCGGGAGAACTGACTGTAATGCGGCTATAGAGCAAACTAGTGTAATCCGCAAACCCTCGGTGTCTGTACCCCGCCTAGATGCCCACGTCTGTCCGACGGATAAGAACTTGATGGGCGCAACACTGCTATTTCTGCAGCGGTCGACACCGGCGCTGACCGGCGGGTGTTGGCTGCTCCCATGGATTTACGGGTACCGTCTACCGGCTATCGCAGGGTAGAGCAGTGCCATCACCTGATCGAGTCCGCCTCGAGCGAGATCGATTCCACCGGTCAGCGCCGCGGTCGAATACGTCCGTGCGCACCTAGAAGAGCCTGTCGTCAATGGATTGGCCGAACACGTGTGTGTGAGCCCGTCGGTGTTCGCCCATCTGTTCCGCGAATCGATCGGCGTCAGCCCCTACCAATTAGTGAGCGTGCGCCTGGAGCGGGCGCGGGTTTTGCTAGTCGAGGGACGGCCCGAAGGGTCAGCGAAGCCGCCCGTCGGGCGGGCTATTCAACGTCTGTCGCACTTCATCAACGAGTTCAAACGCCGCCACCCGGTGACTTCACGCGAGTACGCGGTTATGCAAAGGGGCAGTGTGTCGCTGCAGTTCTGGCCATGCACGGCCGCCCGATAGTGCTGCACAGGACACGGTCCAACGCCGACCTTCGGTTGGAGGTAGGTGAGATCGATCCCCAAGCCCTACAAAAGCGCGTCGGGTCCGGCTAAAAGTCGGCGACCAGGCGGCGCGCCAGGGCTTCAGATGATGCCGGATTTTGGCCGGTGTAGAGATTTCGGTCGACCACGACTCGCTCACCCCAAGGCTCGGCGGCTGAGGTGTATAGACCACCTTCAGCCTTGAGCCGATCTTCCAGCAGCCATGCCGCCGACTCGGCATGGCCCACCTGGTCCTCTTCGACATTGCTGAAGGCTGTTATTTGGTAGCCGGAGAACAGCCAGTTGCCGTCATCGGAGCGGGCCGCCAGCAAGGCCGCCGGGCCGTGGCACACCGCTGCCACAGGCTTACCTGAGTCGGCGAACGCTCGCACCATCGCCCCGAAGCGCTCAGACACCGCTAGGTCTTCCATCGGTCCGTGGCCCCCAGGCATAAACACGAGATCGAAGTCGGTCGGGTCGAGGTCTTCGAGGACCTTGGCACTGTTGAGTTCATCGCCGATGGAGGCAATGTAGGCGGCGATCGCCTCTCCGGCCTCGACGCTGCCGCCGTTCATTTCCGGGGTGTATCCCGCTTTGTCGTCGGTTGGCGTCACCCCACCGGGTGTGGCAATAGTGATGTCGAATCCCGCCTCAGCGAACACTCGGTGGGGAGTGGCGAGCTCCTCGGGCCAGTACCCACAAGAATGTTTGGTGCCGTCTGCCAGCGTCCAGTAATCGACGCCAGTGACGGCGATCAGAACGGAAGTCATATCTACCTCACTTGGTTGTTCGCGAGCGAACGGCGCGCGGTGTGTTCCGCGCGCCGATGGCCAGTACACGCCGTGCCGGCGCGCGTGCGGCCCGGCGCTCATCAAATGCCGGGGGGGTCGCCATTAGCAGGGAGCCGAAGCTTTCTGGGTGGAATGGGCAACAGTCGGCAGGAACCCTGTAACTGGGCCACCCGTGACCTCCCATAGTATGTTGACTCGCAGCCCAGGAGCGGCGTTTTGATCGGAAAACACATTGCATAACCCGAATTCGGCTTCTGGTTTTACAAGCTTGGCCGATGACACGCCGCGCGACACGACATACTTCGCCGAACCTGACTGGGCTTTCACGACGGGGAATTCGAAGGATGGTCATGACGTCAATCCACGGATTGCGCATTCAAATCTCGTTCGTCGGAGCATAGATGCGAATGGACTTATCGAGGTGTCATTGCCGTGAATCCCGAGCCATACGTGGTGATCGCCGATCACCAGGTGCGTCCCCGCACCTGTGACGTCGTCGCAGCAGCACTGTACGAGCACGGGAAACGGCCCGCGCAGAGCCGGGCTCCTCATCGGATTTGCGGCGCATTGCAGCATCGCTGACGCGGACTCATCGCGATGTACGAGACTTATCGCAGCGAAGCAGATTGGCACATCCACCAGCGAAGCCCGCGTCACCGCACCTGCATTAGCGAGACCATCGTGTCGTTGCTCGTGGCCCAAAGAATACGGGAATGTGGCACCTCGCTCTCGTAGACTCAATTGCCAGACCTGTGTTGGAAGGTGCGCCGTATGTACGTTGAATTGAGAACAAGTCCTCGGTGCCCGAATGCGGACTCTGCTCGACAAATGCTGAAGGATTGCTTGGCAGTTACCGGCGTTGAGGCGACAGTCATCGAACGGATTGGGACATACCACTCGCCGAGCGTGCTGATCGATGGTGTTGACGTGATGAATCCCGGAGCAGCATCGGTCGGCGAAGCTTGTCGGCTCGATGTGCCTTCCCGTGAACGGGTTTTGGCGGCGTTGGCGGCTGCCGCTGCCCGCGGTTAACTTGCCGCAGATCCAGGCATCCCTTCTGCGCCAGAGCCCCTGGTTGCCGAGGTAAGCCCCACTGCGTGAACGACAGGCCGCTTCCTGACCGACATCACCATAAATTGGCATCAGGCGGACGCGACGACAGGCGGCGTGCGATCGAGACCTCCTGGGCCCCGGTTGGCCGTGACCATGAATCGCAGTCGCAGGCGACGCTCGGTTACTAGCGCCGCGGTGCGCGGGTCGCTCGCCGAGGGGCACCAGGATATTGCTTGCGGTAGGCAGGCAGGCAGGCTTGGACTAATATCACGGAGCACGTCTCGTGGCGCTGGAACCCGGTGGAAATCCGGGGCGGTTCCGCCACTGTGAAGGCCGCCTACCCGGCGCGCCAGTAGCCAGACACTGGTCACGAGGCCATCCGACCGCAAGGGGCGAGAACCCCTAGGAGGACCTATGGACTCTGTCCAATCGCGCAATATCGCGCTTTTATCGACGTCCGACACGGATCTGCTGTCGGCCCGCGCGAGTAGAGCGAAGTTCAGCCTCGGCAATCCCGCCCGCCAGCCCATCGCGCCGGTACTCGACGGCGCAGCTCTCGTTGTCCTACGGGTCCTCGGGTCCTCGGGTCAGATCACCGAGGAACTCAAGTTGCTCCGTGCCAGCGGGCTGCCGTTGGTAGTGCTCGGCGGCGAGCGGCAACCGAGCGCCGACCTGATGGAGCACTCCACTGTCCCCATAAGGATTGCAGCGCAGGCGCATTCATATCTCACCGAAGGCGGTCCGGCGAACCTCGCGCAGCTACACGCCTTCCTATGTGACACAGTGCTGCTCACTGGCGACGGCTTCGAGGAACCCGTCGTCATCCCCGAATGGGGACTTGCCGAGCGGCCGGTCAACGAAACCCAACCCCGGGTGGGCATTCTTTACTACCGTGCTCACGAAGTGAGCGGCAATTCGGCGTTTGCGCATGCCCTCGCCGACGCGATCGACGCCACGGGTGACATGGTCGGAGTTCCGGTGTTCGCGTCGTCGCTGCGCACTGCGCCGCAGGAGCTGTTCGACGTCCTGAGCACCTTCGACGCCCTGGTCGTCACCGTGCTGGCGGCCGGCGGTTCGAGGCCTGCCACCGCGGTCGCGGGGGAGGACGATGGGTCCTGGGACATCGAACGGATCGCCGCGCTGGACATCCCGTGCCTCCAAGGCCTGTGCCTGATGTCGTCGCGCGAGGAATGGCAGTCGAACGACGACGGGGTCACACCGCTGGACTCTGCGACCCAAATAGCGATCCCGGAATTCGACGGCCGCATCATCACCGCGCCGTTCTCGTTCAAGGAGATAGACGCCGACGGGCTGCCCCGTTACGTCGCCGACAGAGAGCGTTGCGCGCGCGTTGCGGGTATCGCCGTGAACCATGCGCGTTTACGCCGAACCCCCAACGGCGAGAAAAGGCTTGCCCTGGTGCTGTCGGCCTACCCCACCAAAAACTCCCGCGTCGGCAACGCGGTCGGTCTGGACACGCCGGCCTCAGCGGTGCGCCTGTTGCGCCGTCTCGCCCAAGAGGGCTACGACGTGGGCGACGGGTTCGGTGTACTGGGCATCGACGACGAGAGCGAAGCCGGCGACCGGCTGATCCACACCCTCATCGATGCTGGCGGTCAGGATGAGAACTGGCTCACCGCAACAAAATTGAGCGACGCCCACGTCACGGTCACGGCGCAGCAGTACGCCGGCTGGACCGCGAACCTACCGCGGGAGCTGCGCGATGCGATGACGCGGACGTGGGGGGAGGCGCCTGGCAGCCTGTTCGTCGACGGCGCGGGTGACATTGTGCTCGCAGCGTTGCGGTCGGGCAACGTCGTGCTGATGATTCAACCGCCGCGCGGATTCGGCGAGAACCCGGTGTCGATCTACCACGACCCCGACATGGCGCCGAGTCACCACTACCTGGCCGCCTACCGGTGGCTGGAACACGGCTTCGGCGCAAACGCAGTCGTGCACCTAGGCAAGCACGGCTCGCTGGAATGGCTGCCGGGCAAGAACGCCGCGTTGTCTGCCGCGTGCGCCACCGACGCGACCATCGGCAACCTCCCGTTGGTGTATCCGTTCCTGGTCAACGATCCCGGCGAGGGTGCGCAGGCCAAGCGCCGTGCACACGCGACCGTCGTCGACCACCTAATTCCGCCGATGGCGCGGGCGGAGAGCTACGGCGATATCGCTCGGCTCGAGCAATTGTTGGATGAGTACGGGAACATCGCGGCGATGGATCCGGCAAAGCTGCCGGCCATCCGCGGCGAGATCTGGAGCCTCATGCGTGCCGCGGAGATGCATCGCGATCTGGGTCTGGATGAGCGCCCGGACGACGAGGAGTTCGATGACTTTCTACTGCACGTGGACGGATGGCTGTGTGAGATCAAGGACGCCCAGATCCGCGACGGCCTGCACATCCTCGGTGGCGCGCCTGTGGGAGAGGCGCGAGTCAACCTAGTGCTCGCCATCCTGCGCGCCGCGCAGGTGTGGGGCGGCCGTGATCACGCGGCGCCCGGTCTGCGGGCCGCACTCGGTTTGAAGGAGGGCGCGGAGGCCGCCGCCGTCGACGAGATCGAGGCGCGCGCTCGGGCGCTCGTGGTGGCGATGGAGTCCACGGGTTGGGATCCCGGCGCTGTCGATGCCCTGCACGAGGCGCCCGACGTGCGTAAGGTACTGCGCTTCGCCGCGACGGATGTAGTGCCGCGGCTGGCGGGCACCGCCCACGAAATCGACGCTGTATTGCACGCTCTCGCAGGCGGATTTGTGCGACCGGGCCCGTCGGGTTCGCCGCTGCGCGGACTGGTCAACGTCCTCCCGACTGGCCGTAACTTCTACACCGTCGACCCCCGGGCCGTGCCCTCACGGCTGGCCTGGCAGACCGGCCACGCGATGGCCGAATCGCTGATCAAGCGCTACGTCGATGACACCGGCATCTACCCGGAATCAGTCGGCCTGTCGATTTGGGGCACGAGCGCCATGCGCACGTCTGGCGACGATGTTGCGGAAGTGCTTGCCCTACTTGGAGTTCGGCCTGAATGGGACGATGCATCCCGGCGTGTCAGCAAGCTGGAAGTCATCTCATTGGAGGAGCTGGGTCGGCCGCGCATCGACGTGACGGTGCGCATCTCGGGATTCTTCCGCGACGCGTTCCCGCATGTCGTGACAATGCTCGACGATGCTGTGCGCATGGTCGCGACCCTCGACGAATCTGACGCCAAGAATTTCGTCGCTGCACACGCCCGCGCCGACCTGGCCGCGCATGGTGACCAAAGACGTTCCACTGCAAGAATTTTCGGCTCCAAGCCGGGAGCCTATGGTGCGGGTATCTTGCAGGTCGTCGAATGCGGCACCTGGCGCGACGACAGGGATCTCGCCGAGGTGTACACAGCCTGGGGCGGGTTCGCGTACGGCCGGGGGCTAGACGGGGTCGCAGCGGCTGACGACATGCGCACCAACTACGCACGCATCAAGGTCGCCGCCAAGAACGTCGACACTCGCGAACACGACATCGCCGACAGCGACGACTACTTCCAGTACCACGGCGGCATGATCGCAACCGTCCGCGCGCTGACTGGCTCGGACCCCAAGGCATACATGGGTGATTCGACGACACCCGACGCGGTGCGTACCCGTACTCTGTCCGAGGAGACCGCCCGCGTCTTCCGCGCCCGCGTGGTGAACCCCCGGTGGATCTCGGCGATGCGCCGACACGGCTACAAGGGTGCGTTCGAGCTGGCCGCCACGGTCGATTACCTCTTCGGTTTCGACGTGACCGCGGGCGTCGTGCATGACTGGATGTATGAGAAGCTCGCGCAGGAGTACGTACTCGACCCCGCCACACGGAAGTTCCTTGACACCTCCAACCCATGGGCGCTGCACGGCATCGTCGAACGGCTGCACGAGGCTGCCGACCGGGGCCTGTGGGCAGAGCCGTCGCCGGACACCATGGCCGCGCTGAAGCAGGCCTATCTGGAGGTCGAGGGCGAGCTGGAGGACCGGTAATGGTGCGGGTGCGCATCCTGGGCGTGGGTATGGGACCCCAGCACGTCACCACCGAGGCCGCCGAAGCGCTCCGGTCCGTGGACTACGTGCTCGCGGCGGATAAGGGCGACGGAAGCGACGCTGACGGACTGTTGGATCTGCGCCGCGCCATCGTCGCGGACAACGCCGGACCGGGAGGGCCGGCCGAAGTGGTGGCCCTGCACGACCCGCCACGCGACCGCTCGGATCGATTGACCACCGCCGGATACGAGAGGGCGGTCTCAGACTGGCATGCAGCCCGGGCGGCGCGGTACGCGAGAATTCTCCAGCAGCGCGGCGGCACCGCGGCATTCCTGGTCTGGGGCGATCCGTCCTTGTATGACTCGACCATCCGCATCGTAGAACGCATCCGCGACCTCGGAATGAACGTGGACTACGACGTGCTGCCCGGAATCAGCGCGCCGCAACTGTTGGCCGCGCGGCACCGGATCGTCTTGAACGAGGTGGGCCGCCCCGTCCACGTAACCACCGGACACCGCCTGCAGGAGGCTGTCGCGGGCGGACTCGACAACATCGTTGCGATGCTCAACCCGCCACCGGAGCGGCTGGATCTCACCGGGCTGGACGACTGGACCATCTGGTGGGGCGCAAATCTCGGAGCCACGGGCGAGCGGCTGGTCTCGGGCCGGCTCGGTGACGTGTTCGGCTCCGTCGTTGAGGCGCGGCGCGCGGCCAAGGCGGAAACGGGTTGGGTGATGGACCTGTTCCTAGTGAGGAAGACCTGATGGCAGGCCTACTCGTTGCCGGCACCGCAAGCGACGCGGGCAAGAGCATTGTGACCACAGGTCTGTGCCGCGCACTGGCGCGCCGCGGCATGAAGGTGGCGCCGTACAAGGCTCAGAACATGTCGAACAACTCGATGGTCTGCATCGGTCCCGACGGCCATGGCGTGGAAATTGGCCGCGCCCAATGGGTTCAGGCGATGGCAGCGCGGGCGACACCGGAGGCGGCGATGAACCCGGTCCTGCTCAAGCCAGGCAGTGACCGCCGCAGCCACGTGGTTTTGATGGGTCGGCCGTGGGGCAGCGTGGCCTCCTCCGACTGGCTGGAGGGGCGACGCGTATTGGCTCACGCGGCGTACACGGCGTTCGACGATCTCGCCGGGCGTTTCGAACTCGTCATCGCAGAAGGCGCGGGCAGCCCGGCTGAGACCAACCTGCGCGTGGGCGATTACGTGAATATGGGGCTGGCTCGCCATGGGCGGCTTCCGACTGTCGTCGTCGGCGACATCGACCGTGGCGGCGTGTTCGCCGCGTTCCTGGGCACCGTCGCACTGTTGTCGCCGGAGGATCAGTCGCTGATTGCCGGCTTCGTGATCAACAAGTTTCGTGGTGACATGACCCTGCTCGGCCCGGGCTTGTGCGACCTCGAAAAGGTCACGGGCCGATCGGTTTACGGGACGTTGCCCTGGCATCCTGACATGTGGCTAGACTCCGAGGACGCTCTTGATTTGCAGGGCCGGCGAGCGGCGGGTATGAAGGCTCACCGGGTCGCGGTGGTACGCCTCCCGCGGATCAGCAATTTCACCGACGTGGACGCGCTCGGGCTAGAACCTGACCTGGACGTCGTGTTCGTCAGCGACTCTCGCGGGCTCAGTGACGCCGACCTGGTGGTCATCCCGGGGACCCGCGCAACGGTCGCGGATCTCGGCTGGATGCGTGAGCGTGGTCTCGACCGGGCGGTGGCGGCACACGTCGCTGCGGGCAGGCCACTGCTCGGGATCTGCGGCGGATTCCAGATGCTCGGCCACGAGGTCTGTGACCCTGACGGTGTCGAGGGGTCGGTTGCGGGCATCAAGGGCCTGGGTCTGCTCGACGTCACGACAACGTTCGCGCCGTCGAAGGTGCTGCGACTGCCGCAGGGGACGGGCTTCGGCGCGCCTGCCGCCGGCTACGAGATCCACCACGGCCGAATCACCCGTGGCGCAGGTGCGGACGACTTTCTCGGTGGCGCGCGGGTGGGCCGGGTCTTCGGGACCATGTGGCACGGCTCCCTGGAGGGCGACGCGCTCAGAGCTGCGTTCCTGCGTGAGACGCTCGGCATCGAACCGTCGGGAATCTGTTTCGCCGCCGCACGCGAGCGCCGCCTCGACCTGCTTGCCGATCTTGTCGAAGAACATCTGAACGTCGACGCGGTGCTCGCGCTCGCGCGCGGTGGCGCCCCTGCGGGCCTGCCGTTCCTGCCGCCGGGTGCACCGTGAGCACGCTACGGGTACTGCTGCTCGGAGGAACCTCGGAGGCACGGGGGCTGGCGGCACGGCTGATCAAAGACGGTGTGGCCGTGACGAGTTCACTCGCCGGCCGGGTTGCAGAACCGCGGATGCCGGTCGGCCCGGTGCGCATAGGTGGATTCGGTGGTGTCGACGGCCTGCGCGACGCGTTGGCGAACTTCGACGCCGTCATCGATGCCACCCACCCCTTCGCGGCGACGATCTCGGCCAACGCCGTCGCCGCCTGCACTACGGGAGGTGTCCGGCGCCCATTGCTCCGGCTGCAGCGCCGGGGGTGGGAGGACCGCTCCAGCCCGTCGTGGCATTGGGTGGACAATCACCCGCACGCGGCGACCGAGGCGGCACGACTCGGCAACAGGCCATTCCTGACCGTTGGCCGCCAGCGGCTCAGCGAATTCATTCCTGCGCTCGAGAATTCGGCGGTACTCGCACGCGTGGTCGACGAACCGGATATCGTCATGCCGGCGAGTTGGCGAATAATCAATGACCGCGGGCCGTATGACCTCGTGGGTGAGCTGGCCGCGTTGCGCGACCACCGGGCCGACGTCCTCGTCACGAAGGACTCCGGTGGCGAATACACATGGCCAAAGTTGGCGGCGGCCGAAGCCCTTGAGCTTCCCGTAGTTGTCGTGCGCCGACCCCGATTACCTGACGGTGTGCCAATTGTCAGCCATGTCGAGGCCGCCGTGGCATGGCTGCACACAGTAGACACAAGCTTGCCACGGTGAGCACGGCGCCCAGCCCGACGCGCGACGCGAGCCGATTACTGCGCGACACGTCGGCGTGTGTCGGCGGTCTGCCGTCGCCCATCAGCGCACGGTGTTCGACCCTGCCTCCGTAGTACATGTTCGTGCCGCCGAGTCGAATGCCAAGAGCACCAGCGAAACTCGCCTCCAGAATACCTGCGTTGGGGCTCGGATGGCCGCGCGCGTCGCGTTGCCATGCCGTGAGCGAACCGCGCCGATCGGGACCGATAATCACGGTGAGGCATCCGCCCAGCCGGGATCCCGGCAGCCCCAGTACGTCATCGAGACGTGCTGCAGCCCAACCGAAGCGTTCGTAGCGGGGGTTGTGATGACCGATCATCGCGTCGAGGGTGTTGGCAGCCCGATGGGCGATCAGGCCCGGTACTCCGGCAATGGCACCCCACGCCAGCGAGGCGACGACGGCGTCGCCGGTGTTCTCGGCGACGGACTCGATCACGGCGCGAGCTACCTCGTCGGGCGTGAGATCTGCGGTGTCACGCCCCACGAGGCGGCTGACCTGGCGCCGCGCAGCATCGAGCTCGCCTGCCTTCAGCAGCTGCCCGACAGCATCCGCCTCTCGCTCGAGCGAGCGTTCACCCAGCACCGCCCAGGTCACCGCCGCTGTGAGCAACGCGGCGCCCATGCCGTCGCGACTGCGGCGCTCGACAAGCCAGCCCAGCGCGGCTGGACCGCCGACCAGCAGCAACACATGGGCGATCCCCCGACAGCGGCTGTCGCCGTACGTGCGGCGCTCAAGCACCGTCGCAGCCTGACCGAAGCCGGCGACCGGGTGAAACCGCTGGGGATCCCCGAGCAGACGGTCGGCGGCGTAACCGAGGAGCAACCCAGCCCCGCGGGACACCATCGCGTTCACCCGTCACCGCCGAGTACCATGGCGCAGTGCGGATCCTGGTTATCGGAGGGGTGCGCTCCGGTAAGTCGGCGCACGCCGAGGGGATGCTTCGCGCAGCCCCCGGCGTGATGTACGTCGCGCCGGGTCGTCCGGCCGACGGCTCCGACCCGGGCTGGGACGCCCGTGTCGCCCAGCACAAGTCGCGTCGACCATCCAGCGGGGCGACAGTCGAGACCACGGACTTGCCTGAGGCACTTGTCAACTCGCCGGGACCCGTGCTGATCGACTGCCTCGGCACCTGGCTCGTGGCGCTGATGGATGACGGGCAGCTCTGGAACGCACCTCCGGCGCAATCGCGCGCCGCCGTCGACCGACACCTCGATGCGCTGTGCGACGCACTGACCGGGATGCCCGACGTCGTCGTCGTCACAAACGAGGTTGGTCTCGGGGTTGTCCCGGCACATCGCTCCGGCGTCGTCTTCCGCGACCTCCTGGGCATCGTGAACCAGCGGGTTGCCGCCATTTCCGAGGAAGTGCATCTGGTAATCGCGGGCCGCGTGCTTCGGCTCTGAACACCCACCTATCGACCCGATCACGCGAGAGCCACCAACAGCGACGCAAGAGCCAACTCAATGGCTGCGCCGAAGACGTCGCCCGTGACCCCGCCGATGCGCGTGACGACGCGGCGCAGCAGCAGCGCCACCACCGCAAGAGCAAGGGCTGCTGCGAGCACGCCACGCCACAGGGGTAGTCCTGCCCACTCGCACACCGCCGCGAGGGCCAGGCCGGCAAGCAGCCAGACGACGGTGGCGAAGGTCCGCGGAAGGCTGCCCGCGTAGACCTCACCAAGCCCGCCGGGCCGGGCTGATGGAACGCCGCGGGCACAACAGATTACGAGGGCGGCCCGTGACACGACCACGGCGAGGCTAGCCAGCACGGCCCCCGCTGGCGTGACCATGAGCGCGCTGAGCGCCGTGGCTTGGACGCCGATCACGATGACGAGCGCGACCACGCCGGCCGGCCCGGCGGTGCCAGACTTCATCACTTCGAGGGCGCGGGCTCGGTCATACGATGCGGCCAGGCCGTCGACCGTGTCGGACAGCCCGTCGAGGTGCAGGCACCGGGTGCCCAGCGCCAGCACGCCAACGGCAAGGAAGCCGCTGACCAGCGCCGGCAGCCCAAGTGCCCGGCCGACAAATCCGACGACACCCATCGTCCCGCCCAGCAGCACGGCGGCGGCAGGCGCGACAAGTACTGCGGTTCGTGCAGTGTGTCGGTCGACTCGTGGTGGCGGGCGCACCGGAGAGACCGTCAGGGTGCCGACGGCAAGCCGCCAGCCTTCGAGCAGTTCCAGGGGCACTGGGCAGCGCTGCGCAGACTAGGGCATTAGGTCATCGAGCGCCGCTGTGCTGATGATCAGCGCGGCCGCACTTCGCAGCACCGGAACTGCGGCGACGGCACCCGAGCCCTCGCCCAGGCGCATTTCGAGGTCCAGTATGGGGACGAGCCCGAGTTTGTCCAAGGCCAAACTCTGCGCCGGTTCGGTGGAACGATGCCCCGCAACGCACCAGGCCGCAAAGCCAGCCGCGATTCGATCTGCGGTGAGTGCACACACGACGGCCATCAGGCCGTCGAGTAATACCGGGACGCCGAGCCGTGCCGCTGTGAGCAGATAGCCGGTGGATGCGGCCAGGTCGGCGCTGCCAAGGCCTGCCAAGGCTTCAATCGGATCGTTGACTCGGTCGCCGCAACGCTTGAGCGCCGAATCCACGACCTCGACCTTGTGCTCGAGCATTGCGTCGTCGATTCCTGTACCGCGGCCGACCACTTCGCTGGCGGGTACGCCGAGGCCGGCGGCCACCAGAGCCGCGGCGCTGGTGGTGTTACCGATGCCCAGATCCCCGCTGATGAGCAGCTGCGCACCAGCGTCCACCTCCTCATGTGCGACGCGGACACCAGCCGTGACTGCGGCCTCGACCTCGCCACGCGTCAGCGCGTCCTCTAGATGAATGGCGCGGCTGCTGCGGCGGATCTTGTACACCTGCAACGCCTTTCGTTCTTTGTCAGGCAGATCGGCGAAATCGTCGTCCACACCCAGGTCCAGAACGCGGACCGCCACGCCATGGGCAGCAGACAGCGAGTTGATGCCTAATCGGCCGCCGAGCGCGGCGCGCACAGTGATCCCCGTGATCGAGGACGGAAAGGCCGAAACGCCGTGCGCGACAACCCCGTGGTCACCGGCAAAGATGACCAGCCGGACATTGGTCAGCTGTCTCGGCGGTACCTGGTTCTGCACCCCAGCAAGCCATACCGCGACGTCCCCCAGCCGGCCTAGGGCCCCTGGCGGGGTCGCGAGGCCGGCTAAGCGTTTGGCCGCTGCGGCAACGACTTTCGGCGACGGTGGGGGGATCGGTTGGCGCAGTGCATCGATATCGAGCCGCCGGTCGTCCCGCCCGCTCATAACAAGGCCGCAAGCTTGCGTCGGGCGACCTCGGCCTGTACCTGCCGGTCCAAACGTCCGGTCAAACCGGCGAGACAGAAGCCGAGCACACCCCACAGTGCGATCTGGGTGATCAATGAGGCGCGCCGAAAGCCCCAGAGGATGTCGGCTGGGAAGTCGCCAACTGGCGTCGCGCCCGGCGATAACAGAGCGGCGACGACGATCACGATTGCGTAGGCCGCGGCTCCTGCGAGAGCCCCCACGAAGCCGCTGATTCGTGCGGCGATACGCACGCCCAGCACGACGGCTCCGGCGGCACCGACGAGCGACAAAGCAATCAGGCCGAAATAGGCGCCGGTTCGGACATCGACGTTGGCCGCGTCGCCCACGGCGGGCGGGTTTGCGGGGTAGACGAGGAACGGCACGAGGCCCAGTGCGACGAAGCCGGCAGCTGCCACGACCCCCGTCGACTGAGGGGCGGTGAGCCGTCGCCCGAGCCTGCCGTACGCGAAAGCCGCTGCTAAACCGGTCAATCCGCCCAGGGTGACGCTGAGTGTCAGCGAGGCACTCAGCAGGCCCCAGGTGCGCTGGGTGTCGCGGGACACGACGGCTTGTTCTTCTTCGTCGCCGTGGCTGTGCGGGTGGGCCGCAGCGCCGTGGGTGTGAACGCCACCGGCGGCGCCTTCCTCTACAGCGATGGCGGCGTCTACGTAAGGCTCACCGGCGAGGTAGGACACGGCGAAGACAGCAAAGCCGGCGACGAGTCCGGCGAGCAATCCCCGCATGAGAAAGTCGCGGGCTGTGGCGAAGGGAGTTTGAGTGGGCATGGCAATCCTAGGTGTCAACAAGCACCAAGGAACCCTTGCGGCGCCTTGGAACCGGGATTCGGGCTATCGGGGCACAACCGACACGGCGAGTGATGTGGTCAATTACACGGTGTTAGTGGCAGGGGAAACCGAGCAGGTGGCGTCCGTCGTGGAACCACTCGTGAAGTTCCGATCCTGCAGGAAGTGCCGCCGACCCCGGGTAGGCGGCAACGAAGAAGAGTGCCAGCGATGCCAGCAGCCCGAACAGAATCGCCCACGGGACGATCTTGTTGAACGGAATCGGCGCCAGCTCGAGAGTGCCGGGGAGTGCGGTCGCGGAAACGGCGTGTGCCATGGTGTCCTCCTGCAGGGAAAGCTGCGTCCCTGGACTAATGGGGTTTGATGATCGGCCTCTGGGTCTGACTTCACCGCCGTCTAGGGGTGTCACAGTAGCGCGACTGTGCCGGATTCACACCGGCTTCCTCGGGTCCCGCATTGAGCTTAGACCATCGACGCGGCGATGGGCAGTCCGGGCTGCGCAGCGCGCACCCGATCAAGCGCCGTCAGCAATCGTTGGTTGGTCTGGTCGTCACGCACCGCGATTCGCACCCAGGCGGGATCCAGACCGATAAACGTGTCGGCCCGCCGCACGGCGATGCCTTGCTCGCGCAGGGCGGAATGGACGCCGACACCTACCCGAGCGAGTACGAACGGTGCGTGTCCCGACACAAAGGGAATGCCGCGTTTCGTGAGTGCCTCTTCGAATGTAGTGCGCCAGTTGACAAGCTGCTGCGCGCGGCGCTCACCCTCGGTGTGGCCGCGCTCCGCTGTGCATTCGATCATCGCGGCGATCGCGAGCGTCGACACCGACCATGGCAGTTGGTGTTTGGCGGCATCGGCGACCAGCGTGGGGTCCCCGAGGAGATAGCCGGCCCTGACCCCGGGAATCGACCAGTGCTTCGTGAGGCTGCGTGTCACCAGGAGTCCCTCCGCGCGTTGGCTTGCCACGCTCTCGGGCTGGCCTGGGACCGCATCGAGGAACGCCTCGTCGACGAGGACGACGCGACCTGGCCGCAGCAGCCGCAGGATCGTCTGAGCGGGATGCAGAACTCCGGTGGGGTTCGTCGGATTGCCGATGACGACCAGATCGGCGTCGTTCGGCACCGCCTCGGGGTGCAGTGCGAAACCGTCGTCGTCACGGCACGACACCGTTGTGACGATGTGGCCTGCATCGACCAAGGCTGCGTGGGGTCCGCTGAACTGCGGGTGGACGACCACCGCGTGCCGCCAGCTGCGCAAGCTGGCGACAAGCGCGAACGCCTCGGTGGCTCCCGCCGTCGGCAGAACCTCGTGAGGCGGTCGGCCGTGGCGCTCGGCGATCGCCGCACGCGCCGCCCTGGCGTCGGGGTAGGCGGTGGCATCGTCGAGCGCGTTCCGCAGGGCTGTGTTTAGCCAGTCTGGTCTTGGTCCCGCGTACACGTTGACCGCGAAGTCCAATAGGCCGGGGGCGGTCTCGGCGTCGCCGTGGTGACGCAGCGGGTCCTCGGCAGGCTCGGTCAATTCATCCGGCGGCATGCAACTGGTGCGGCGACCCCCATCGCTGGCGGCAGCGTATCGGTGCACGGCGTTTGCGAAGCGTTGGGCCAGCAGCGGATAGCCGGCCCATTGGACGTGCAGATACGAGGCGTGCAACGTCGGGCCGGCGAAACCGTCCGGGCCGGCGGACACGTCCCACGCGGGCGTGACTCCGGCCGCGGGAGTGGTTCGGGTGCGGTGGAATTCGTGACCGGTGATGCGCTCGCCCGTCCTGGCGAGCAGGGAGTCGGCGGGCGCAACGGCGGTTCGATAACCCAGGGTGAGCTCCTTAGTCATGGCGGCGGTCGCGCCCAGCGCTCCGATCATCGGCATGTTGTCCAGGGAGGCGCAGAGATAGGTCAGACCTGCACATTCGGCGACCGTTGGCATTCCGGCGGTGATCGCCGCGCGCAGGTGGTTGATCAACTCCACGTTGCGGGCCAGCTCGGCGGCGTGCACTTCGGGAAAGCCGCCGCCGAGGTAGAGCCCTGAGGTGGCCACCGGAAGCGATTTGTCGGTCAGCGGGTCGAAGTCGACGACGTCGCAGCCCGCCGCGCGTAGCAGCTCTTCGGCTTCGACGTAGCGGAACGTGAAGGCACGGCCACCGGCCATCGCAACGCGCGGTCTGGCCGCTGACGGTGCGGCAATCTCGGCGGCCGGATCCCAACGTCGGCCGTCCAGAGTTTTTGCCCTTCGGGCGATTTCGACGACCAGGTCGACATCGACGTGTTCGGCGATGAATGTCGCCAGACGGGTGAGCGTCGCAGCGGATTCGGCCCGTTCGGCGGCGGGCACGAGCCCGAGGTGGCGGGACGGTGTTTCGACGCACGCGTCGCGCGGGAGGACGCCGAGAACCGGAACACCGGTGCGCACCATGGCGTCGCGGACCTCATCAGCATGCCGCGTGCTGGCGGCCTTGTTCAGGATCACCCCCGCGATGTGCAGCGATGGATCGAAAGTGGCCAGTCCCGCGACGACCGCCGCGTGGGTACGCGAGGCGTGGGAGATGTCGATCACGAGCACGATCGGCGACGACGTGAGACGTGCGACGTGAGCGGTCGAGGCTTCGCCGGCGCCGCCCAGTCGCCCGTCGAACAAGCCCATGACGCCCTCGATGACTGCGACGTCGGCGCCGGCTGCACCGTGCAGAAGCAAAGGGACGATGCGTTTGTCGCCAACCAGGAACGGGTCGAGATTGCGGCCAGGCCGGCCCGTAGCCATCGCATGATAGCCGGGATCGATGTAATCGGGGCCGACCTTGTGTCCCGATACGTCCAATCCGCGTGCCGACAGCGCTGCCATCAGCCCCGTCGCCACCGTCGTCTTGCCATGTCCGGAAGCCGGTGCCGCGACCGCGATGCGAGGCAGCGTCGTGGCTACCATTCGATACCCCGCTGTCCCTTCTGAGCGCAGTCCATGGGGTGCTTGACCTTTCCCATGTCGGTGACCAGGTCGGCGAGTTCGGTCAGCCGCGGATCGGCTCGACGGCCGGTGATGATGACGTGCTGGCGGCCGGGACGGTGTGCCAAGGCGTCGATGACGTCCTGGACGTCGACCCAGCCCCAGGCCATCGGGTAGGTGAACTCGTCGAGGACGTACAAATCATGGGTTTCGGCGGCAAGCCGCCGCTTGATCTCGGACCACCCCTCGGCAGCCGCTGCGGCATGGTCGGCTTCGCTGCCCGCCTTGCGGCTCCACGACCAGCCTGACCCCATTTTGTGCCACTCGACTGGTCCGCCCTCGCCTGTCTGGGAATTCAGCGAGCCGAGGCGCTCGAGCGCTGTCTGCTCTCCGATACGCCACTTCGCGGACTTGACGAACTGGAAGACCCCGATCCGGAAGCCTTGGCTCCATCCGCGAAGCGCGAGTCCGAATGCGGCGGTGGACTTACCCTTGCCGTCGCCGGTGTGCACGATGACGAGCGCTCGGTTACGTCGCTGCCGGGTGGTCAGGTTGTCACCGGGGATAGCGACCGGTCGTCCTTGTGGCATCAGGCCGCCTCACCTTGGACGGCATCGCGCACGATATCAACGAGGGCGTCCGCGCTGACCTCGACGAGCGGAACGTGGTCGGCGCCCATGTGTTGGGCGAGCGTCGCGGCCAATCCCATCCGCATCCGCCCGCTCTCGCAATCGACGACCACCGCGGCGACGCCCTGACCGGCGAGCATGGCGCCCGCCTGATGCGCTCGACCGACGGCGTCAGGCCCAGCTGTCGCGCGACCGTCTGTGATGACGACCAGCAGCGGGCGCCGACCCGGGTCACGCAGCCGCTCGCGGCGGACGACGTCGGCGGCCGTGAGCAGGCCCTCGGCCAGCGGGGTGCGACCACCAGCGGGTAGCTCGTCGAGTCGCCTGGCCGCGGCTTCGACCGACCGGGTCGGCGGCAAGGCGACATCGGCTACTTCGTCGCGGAACGTCACCACCCCGATAGTGTCTCGTCGCTGGTATGCATCGAGCAGAAGGGACAGAATCGCCGTCTTCACTCGACGCATGCGCTCCCTGGCAGCCATGGATCCAGAGACGTCAACGACGAACAGCACCAGGTTGGCCTCACGACCTTCCCGCACGGCCCGACGCAAGTCCTCCGAGGCAAGGATGAGTCGGCCAACGTTGCGGCCACGCGCGCGTTGCCGTGGGGCGGCGACCCGAATTGTTTCGCTCAGGTGAATGCTCGCGCCTGCGCTGGCAGGCGGCGATGCACCGATGCGGCGTCCCGCCGTCGTCCGCGCCCTGCTGCGGCGACCAGCCTGTCCGTCGCCAACGCCGGCGACAGTGAGCAGCCGGGCCCGGTACGGCTGTCCGGCCCCGACCGGCCCCGCCTCCCCATGGCTGGACGCTGCTGACCCTCCACATTCGGGACGCTGCGCAGAAATCTCACCGGAATCCTCGGCGCTTTCATCGCCGCCGGGCCCGTCGGGATCGGGATCGTCTCCTCCCGAAGGTTCGCGAGGAAGCAGGTTGTCCAGCTCGGCCTCGTCAAGGCCCGGAGCGTCGAACGGGTTGCGTCGCCGTCGGTGTGGAAGTGCGAGCCGCACGGCCGCCCGTAGATCGTCGATGGTCACGTCGTCGCGGCCATGCCAGGCCGCATGGGCGATAGCCGTTCTTGCGGTGACGATGTCAGCGCGCATGCCGTCGACGCCAAATGCCGAGCACACCTCGGCAACCTTGAGCAGAAGCTGCGGGCTGAGTGCTATGCTCGCAATCCGCCTCTGCGCCCGTTGAATTCGCTCCCGCAAGTCATTCTCGCTATCGACGTAGAGCGCGCGGAACGCCGCGGGGTCGTCGTCATACGCAAGTCGACGCCGCACCACCTCGGCGCGCTGCGCGGGATCGCGGGGAGCCGCCACCTCCACGGTGAGTCCGAAGCGATCGAGCAGCTGAGGGCGGAGCTCGCCCTCTTCCGGATTCATGGTTCCCACAATCACGAACCGTGCTGCGTGAGTCACTGATATGCCCTCGCGCTCGACGGTCAGCCGACCCATCGCCGCGGCGTCAAGCAGGAGATCCACGAGGTGGTCTGGGAGCAGGTTCACCTCGTCGACGTAGAGGATTCCGCGGTGTGCCTTGGCCAGCAGACCCGGCTCGAAGTCGATGGCACCGTCACTGAGCGCACGTTCGAGGTGGATCGAACCCGCGACGCGGTCCTCGGTCGCTCCAACCGGCAGTTCGACGAGGCGCACAGGACGTGTCTCGACGGCGGCGTCCGGCCCAAATGGTCCATCGGGGGAGAGGGGTTGCGGCTCAACGGGATCCGACGAGAAGCGGTCCCCGACGATGACGTCGATCGGAGGCAGGATGTCGGCAAGTGCGCGCACCAGTGTCGATTTGGCAGTGCCTTTCTCGCCTCGGATGAGCACCCCGCCGATGCCCGGCGCGATAGCGCTCAGTACAAGCGCGAGGGCCATGTCGTCGAGTCCTTCGGGTGCGTCGGCATCACCGCCCAGCACGGCGGGAAACGGGAACTGCTGCAGCATGAGAGGCTCCGCTCCTGATTGCCAACAGATGTTGGGGCACGCGAGGCCGGTATTCGGACTGACCGGGTGCGGCTCCCTGTCGGGAGCGGCCGCGGATCACCGTAGCGGGCCTGTGCCGGAATCTCACCGGCTTCCCTCGTTCCCCTGCGCCTCACCAACGGTTCGGCGCGCGGGCACCTCGTATCCCTACGCTAGCATCGCCTCAGTGTCAGGGTGAGGGCTGCCGCTTGTTGCGGCGGTTGGATCCCGATCACCTGGTGTCTGGCTCTCAGCATCGCTGCCGCCTTCGGGTTGCCGTTCATGGGTTTTTCGGCATCCGGTGTGACGGACCTGCCGGCGTGACTATATGAGAGCGTGGCATCGCCCCACTGAGATGCATCCGGGGGTCGGCCCAACGTCACCTCACAGTGAATGGAGGCAAACCGCCATGGTTGTTGTTGGAGCGGATGTGCACGAGTCGCACCCACGCCTTCGTCGATGTCGTCGACGAGGCGGGTCGCAAGCTCGGCGAGAAGACCGTCACAGCGGTCAGCGGCGGGCATGCCGAGGCGGTAAGCGGGCCCGCGAGCGTTTCGGCGTCGACGTAATCTGGGCGATCGACGTCTGCCGGCATGTGTCGCGCCTGGAACGCGACCTGTTCGCCGTGGGTCAGACGGTTGTGCGGGTGCTGCCGAAATTGATGGCTCAGGCTCGGGCCTCGGCGCGCACCCGGGGCAAGTCCGATCCGATCGAAGCGCTGACGGTCGCTCGTGGTTTCCTGCGCGAGCCCGATCTGCCGGTGGCCTCTGTCGATAAGGTGTCGCGTGATCTCAAGCTTCTGGTGGATCGTCGCGAAGACCCTGTGGCACAACGGACTGCGACGATCAACCAGCGTTGTCTTCGGCCACCTGCACACCGACCACGACAACCGTTAACAGCTTTGCCAAATGGCAGCAGCTTGACATGGTAGAAACCCATGCCGCCCGTTGACGTGCGTCTGACAGTCGTCGGTATCGGCGCGGATGGCTGGGCGGGACTGACCGATGCCACCCGCGCCGAGGTGTTGGACGCCGACGTCGTCATTGGAGCCCCGCGTCAACTGGGACTGCTCCCCGAATCGAACCTCCAGCAGCGGCGGACGTGGCCGACGCCGTTGCGTCCTTCGTTGCCGGGGTGGCTTGAGGAATTCTCCGGACAGCGGATCGCCGTTCTGGCGTCAGGAGATCCAATGGTCAGTGGAATCGGCAGCACACTCGTCGAGGTGCTCGGCGCCGATCGGGTGCGGGTGATACCGCACGTGTCCTCCGCGTCGCTGGCCCGCGCGCGGCTGGGCTGGTCGGCCGAGTCGACCGTCGTGGTGAGCGTCGTGGGGCGTGACCCCCATGCGGTACTTCGTGAGCTGGCCCCGGGACGACGTGTGCTGGTGCTGTCAAGCAATGAGCACACACCAGCGGCGTTGGCTCAGTTGCTCGTCGACCATGGGTACGGCTCCAGCCGCATGATCCTTCTCGGTGACCTCGGAAGTGCTTCCGAGACACGAACGGACACAAAACCTTCCGCGTTTGCGGCTGTCCCTTCGCGACTGCACGTCGTGGCGCTGGAGCTCGCGGGTTCATTAACTGCGGGGTGGGCGCCGGGGCTGCCGGATGGCCTGTACGAACACGATGGCCAGCTCACCAAGCGCGATATCCGCGCCGCGGCAATCGCACGCTTGATGCCGACGCCGGGTCAACTGCTGTGGGACGTCGGCGCCGGTGCCGGCTCGATCGGCATCGAGTGGATGCGCGCTCACCCGACGTGTCGGACGATCGCGATCGAAACGAACGACGCCCGCGCGGAGCGAATCAGCCGCAACGCACGCCGCCTCGGGGTGCCCACCCTCGAGGTCGTCCACGGCAGCGCACCCGAGGCGTTGGCAGGCTTGCCCGAGCCTGACGCCGTATTCATCGGCGGAGGGGCAACGCGACCCGGGGTTCTTTACACCTGTTTGGATGCACTGCGTCCCGGCTCGCGGCTCGTGGTGCATGGGGTGACGGTGGAGACCGAGGTGCTGCTTGCCGGCGCCTACCGCGAACACGGCGGCGAACTCGTCCGGATCCACGTCGAGCACGTCGCGCCGGTGGGGAGCTTCACTTGTTGGACGCCCGCCCGGACAGTGACTCAGTGGGCGTTCACCGCTCAGCGAGGCGTGTAGCGCTCCTCGTGCACCACTGACTGCAGCGTCGAGCGGTCCCGCCAGCCGTAGCGTTCCAGATCGGGAACGTCGGGCAGTTCGGCGACGCAACCGACGCACAGCCATGCCACCGGGCGCACATGGTCGGGCATGCCCACCAGTGACCGAAGGAATGGTTCGCGGTAGAACGAGACCCATCCGACGCCGAGCCCCTCGGCCGTCGCCGCGAGCCACAGGTTCTGGATGGCGCACACCACCGAGTAGAGGCCGGCGTCGTCAATCGCATGACGGCCAAGAACTTTCGGCCCTCCGCGGGTCGAGTCGTAGCCGACGACGATTCCGAGCCGCGATTCGCAGATGCCCTCGATCTTGATACGCGAGAACTTTTCGGCCCGCTCGCCGGTCAGCATGCGGGCAAAGGCGTCGCGCTCCTGGGTCACGTGGTTGCGAAAGCTGACCAGCGTCCGCGGCGACCGAACCACGACGAAGTCCCACGGTTGAGACATGCCCACGGACGGTGCGGCGTGAGCGGCCATCAGAATGCGTTCGAGTACGTCGGGTGCCACCGGCGCGCCGGTGAACTCCCTGCGGGTGTCACGGCGCCGGAAAATGGTGCCGTAGAGATCGCGCACAGTGCCCACGTTTGGAGTTCCGAAAGCCTTCTTCGTGGTGATCATCTGGGCCCTCCGACGTGCGTGGCAGAGCGGTCGCGTTCGGGGTCGTAGAGGTAGCTTTCCCCAGCGAGCGGATCGAGGCGCTCGGTGAGCGCGCGACCGATGAGTATCACGGCGGCCTGGCGCCAACCGGCCGACTCGACCTGATCGGCGATGTCGGCAACAGTGCCGCGCAGGGCTCGTTCGCCGGGCTGTGACGCGCGGTAGACGACGACGGCGGGACACTTCGCGCCGTAGGTCGGCTCAAGCCGGGCCATGAGTTCGCGGGTGCGGGTGATCGCCAGGTGCAACACCAACGTCGCCCCCGTGGCGGCGAACGCGTCCAGCGACTCAGACTCCGGCATGGCGGTGGACTGATGTTGGACACGGGTGAGCACCACCGATTGCGCGACCAGAGGGACGGTGAGTTCGCGGCCGACCCGGGCAGCCGCTGCGGCATAGGCCGCTACACCGGGCACCACCTGCCATGGCACGGCCGCCGCGTCGAGCCGCCTGGCCTGTTCGGACAACGCGCTGTAGAGCGACGGATCCCCGGAAACCAGCCGCACTACTCGCAGACCGGCTCGGTGGCCTTCGATGACGCGGGTCGCGATGGCGTCGAGGTCGAGGTTCTGAGTGTCGACGAAGTCGGCTGTCGGAGAGCAGCTCTCGAGCACGTCGGAATCGAGATAGGTGCCGGGATAGAGGACGATATCGGCTGCTCGTAGCAACCGCGTGGCGCGCACAGTAAGCAGGTCTGCAGCGCCAGGCCCCGCACCGACGAAGTAAACGTCCAGGTCAGCATTCGATGGTTCGGAACTCACCGAACCCACCTCGGCGTCCACACTCTTCCCGATGACGTCACGCGTGTGGCCGACGAGCCAACGAGGAGAAGACATTTCATGTCGATCGTGTCGGTATCGAGTTCGCCGAGGGTGGTGAGGGTCAGCGATTCCTCGGCTCGCCCGACGTCGCGGCCCACCACGACGACGGTGTCCGCGCAGCGGTGTTCGAGCAGGACCTTCCTGGCCACCGCGATCTGATCGGGCCGGGTACGAGAGGCCGGGTTGTAGATCGCCAGCACCAGATCGGCGTCGGCGACGGCCCGCAGACGGGCATCGATCACAGACCAGGGCTTCAGCCGGTCGGACAAGCTCATGACGGCGAAGTCCGCGCCGATCGGTGCGCCCGCTCGCGCGGCCACCGCCTGCACGGCAGACACGCCGGGCAGAACGCGAATCGGCACGTGGTTGAAGCGCTCGTCCTGCGCCACTTCGAAAACCGCTGCAGCCATGCCGAATACCCCGGCGTCACCACCGGAGACGACCGCGACGCGCTCGCCCCTGCTGGCGAGTTCGAGGGCATGGCGCGCGCGGTCGACCTCGACAGTGTTTCCGGAGGCATGGCGCTGCAGGCCCTCGCGCTGCGGAACGCGCGCGACGTACGGGGCGTAGCCCACGACATGCGCGACGTCTGAGAGTGCGACCATCGCTTCGGGAGTGAGCCATCCTTCCGGTCCGGGACCGAGCCCGACGACGAGGAGTTCCGCGGCATTGACGGACGGTTCAACTGAAGCGGCGGCCTCCACGCCGGGGATTCGTGAGCGTCGTCCATTCAGAGAATCACCGTTGACGACGATGAGTGACAGGTAGGGCACCGAATTCTCGGCGACGTCGGCCACTGGCATCCAGCGTTGCTCCGGGTGGCTCGCCCGCTCGACGTAGAGCGCGTGGGAGAGCCGTCCTGCGGCCGCGAGTGCCCGGCGTACCGCAGGGAACGTGCGGCCGAGTTTCATGATGATGGCACCGTCGGTGTCCGCGAGCCGGCGAGCTAGTTCTGCTTCGGGCAGGGTGCCGGGCAGCACGGTGAGCACGTCGGACTGTCGAACAAGCGGCGAGGCGGTAGCGGCGGTAGCGGCAGCGAACGCCGGTAGACCGGGGACCACCTCGGTCCGATAGCGCGCGCTGAGGCGATCGTGCATGTACATGTAGGAGCCGTAGAACAGCGGGTCCCCTTCGGCGAGGAGCGCAACGGTTCGACCGGCGTCTAGATGGGCGGCCAAACGCGCAGCGGAATGTTCGTAGAAGTCGGCGAGCGCCCCCGCGTAGCCACCGGGATGGTTGGTGGTGCCCGTCGTGATCGGGTAGCGCAGTTCCTCTTCGAGCACACCGCTACCGATGAGCCCGGCCGCGATGCTTCGCGCGTACGACTGCTTGTTCACGCCGGCGTGGTACGCGACGACATCTGCCTCACGGATGACTCGCGCGCCCTTGAGAGTGATCAACTCGGGATCGCCTGGGCCCAGCCCCACACCATAGAACCGGCCTGGAGTCACGGAACTGGTCATTCGGCCTCCGAAGCCAACGCGTTGACCGCGGACGACGTGATCGCGGATCCTCCGCGCCGACCCCGGATCGTCACGTAGGGGATGTCGACGTCGTACCGGGCGGCAAGCGCGATCAAGGCCTCCTTCGACTCCTTCGCCCCGATAAATCCTACGGGGCAGCCGACGATCGCCGAGGGGCATGGGGCGCCGTCGAGGATCATCTCGAGCAGGTGGAACAGCGCTGTGGGAGCGTTGCCAATCGCGACGACGGCGCCGTCGAGGTAGGGCTCCCAGAGCGAGACGGCGGCTGCGGTTCGTGTCGTCGCCCAATGGCGTGCAAGGTCGGGGACGCGCTCGTCGCGAAGTAGGCAATGGACAGTGTTGCCTGCGGGGAGCCGGCTGGCTGTGATGCCGGTAGCCACCATGAAGGCGTCGCACAGAATCGGCGCTCCTTCGTCGAGCGCCGCCCGCGCCACCGGCACGAGGTCGGGGTGGATCACGAGGTCGTCGACGAGGTCCGGCTGCCCGGATCCGTGGATCATGCGCACGGCGAGTTTCTCGGCCGCGGGCGGGATCGTCGACAGGTCCGAGTCGCGACGGATCGTCGCGAACGACTCGGCGTAGATCGCGGCGCCGTTATCCAAGTACTCGTAGCGGCGTGAGGGCCGGGTCGGCTGCCAGTGTCGAGCGGTTGTGGACATGAATGCGCCTCCGAGGCTAGGGGAACGACGACGCCATGCCAGGGCGTCACGATGAGATGGCCGCCTTCCCCGCATTTGGCGAGCAGCGAGCTGGCGAACTCGGGTGTGAATACGCTCGTCGGGTACGTAGACGTGGGTGCTGCCCCTTACATCGCCGTACTGCAGCGACGCTGCGGGGACGCGCATCCGCGGGTCGGCCGGGACCTGTGCGGCCAACGGCGCGTCCAAATTCACGCACCTGTCATGGAGGGCCCGGTCCGGCTCCGCCTGCGGCGAGGTCTCACGCCAGTGTGGCGAGCCGCGCCGCCGCCGTGTAGAGGGCCATGACGCTGGCACAGCGGTCGCGACGCTTGGCTGGCGTTCGTTGTGGTCCAGCGCGGTGAGGCCCAAATCCGGTGCCGGTAGCCCGGGTTCGGTTAGCCGACCGGGCAGATCTTCACTGCCGTCGTCGAGAGTGAAAAGAAATCGTCCTGGCAGTTGCCCGGAGTCGGGGTCGGAGCACAGCATAACCTCGAGTTGCCGCACGGTGGGCCGAAGGTTCGCCCGCGCGCCCACGATCCCGGTCATTGGGGAGACCAGGACGTTACGCACTCGGTCATGGATCCAGGAGGGTAGAAGCCCGGTGGATTCAATTGGCCAAAAGAGGGCCGCTGGCAATCGGTCGCCGTCCGCGGGCGGTCCCCAGAGCCCGATGTCGGCGCCGGTGGTCAAGTGCACATCGCCGTCGCCGAACATCGCGCTCGCCCCGAGCAGTCGCGCGAGCGACGCGGTAGGCAGTGAGCCGCGCGGAAGCTGCGCACGCACCGAAAGCCCATCATCGGCAGGCCACGGCCGCAGCCCGCTCGGGCACGTATCGGCGAGTTCGCGTCGCGTGACATGGCGGGAGGCCCGAGTATGCGACGAAGTGGCACTCATCGTCATTCCTCCTCGAACATTGCGCGCATCACCCTAGCGCAATTATGGTAGAACCACATAGTGGTCAATCCCCGTCCTGAGACGGTGTGCCGTGAAACGAAAGCAGGAAGGTCGCAAATGACGACGTCGGTGATCGTTGCTGGAGCGCGCACGCCAATCGGCAAATTGATGGGTTCACTGAAGGATTTCTCGGGTAGTGACCTGGGGGCCGTCGCGATTGCAGGTGCGCTGGACAAGGCTAAGATCCCGGCGTCGGCCGTCGACTGCGTCATCATGGGGCAGGTCCTGACCGCCGGTGCTGGGCAGATGCCCGCCAGGCAGGCTGCGGTTGCCGCGGGCATCGGCTGGGATGTGCCCTCGCTGACCATCAACAAGATGTGCCTGTCCGGAATCGATGCCATTGCGCTGGCCGATCAGTTGATACGCGCGGGCGAGTTCGAGGTCGTGGTCGCCGGCGGCCAGGAGTCGATGACCAAGGCGCCCCACTTGCTCATGGACAGCCGCGCCGGGTACAAGTACGGCGACGTCACCGTTCTCGATCACCTGGCCTACGACGGTCTGCACGACGTCTTCACCGATCAGCCGATGGGTGCGCTGACCGAACAGCGCAACGACGCCGACCAGTTCACCCGGGCCGAGCAGGACGAGTTTGCGGCACGTTCGCACCAAAAGGCCGCTGCGGCATGGAAGGACGGGGTCTTCGCCAACGAGGTCGTGCCGGTGAAGATCCCGCAGCGCAAGGGTGACCCGATCGAGTTCACCGAGGACGAGGGCATCCGCGCCAATACCACCGCCGAGTCCCTGGCCGGACTCAAGCCGGCGTTCCGCAAGGACGGCACCATCACGGCAGGCTCGGCGTCGCAGATCTCCGACGGCGCGGCAGCAGTCGTCGTGATGAGCAAGGAGAAGGCCCAGGAGATGGGGCTGACCTGGTTGTGCGAGATCGGCGCTCACGGTGTGGTGGCGGGCCCTGATTCGACCCTGCAGTCACAGCCGGCCAACGCCATCAAGAAGGCCATTGCCCGCGAGGGCATTTCGGTCGACCAGCTGGACGTCATCGAGATCAACGAGGCGTTCTCCGCGGTGGCGCTCGCATCGATGAAAGAGCTCGGCGTCGACCCGGAGAAGGTCAACGTCAACGGCGGCGCGATCGCCGTCGGGCATCCGATCGGCATGTCCGGCGCCCGGATCACCCTGCACGCCGCCCTTGAGCTGGCACGACGCCGTGGCGAGCGAAGCAACGGGAAGAAACAGGGTTCCGGTTACGCGGTGGCGGCGCTGTGCGGCGCCGGGGGCCAAGGCGACGCCCTGGTTCTACGGGTGAGGTGACCCATGGTGAACCTCACCCGCATATACACCCGCACCGGTGACGCCGGCACGACAAGGCTGGGCGACTTGAGCGAGACGTCGAAGCTCGACCTCCGTCTCGAGGCGTACGCAACCGTCGACGAAGCCAATGCGCACATCGGGGTGGCACTCGCCGTCGGTGAGGTCGAGAACGATGTCGCGGCGGTGCTGATCCACGTGCAGAACGACCTATTCGACGTCGGTGCCGACCTCAGCACACCCATGGTGCCCAATCCCAAGCACCCTTCACTACGCGTCACCCAGGAGTATGTCGACCGGCTCGAGCAGTGGTGCGACCACTACAACGGTGAACTGGACCCGCTGCGGTCTTTCATTCTCAACGGCGGGTCATTGACCGCCGCCCACTTGCACGTCGCTCGCACCGTCGTCCGCCGCGCAGAGCGCGCGGCCTGGCATGCCTACGGCGAATATGCGGACAGTATGAACCGACTGACGCTGACGTACCTGAATCGACTGTCCGACTTGCTGTTCATCTTCGCGCGATACAGCAACCGGGAGTACGGCGATGTCCTGTGGGTGCCGGGGGGCGCTCGGTCATGAGCTTGTTCGAGGATTCGATGCAATACGACGCGGACTTTCGTCCCACGCTCGACGTGACGGGCCGCGCGGTTGTCGTGTTCGGAGGCGGCGGTGTCGCATTGCGTCATGTCGCCGCGCTTACACAGGCCGGTGCGTGCGTGACGGTTGTCAGCCGAGCCGCAGGCGCGTCCATTGTCGATCTGGCCGCTCGCGGTGTGATCACCTGGCACCAGCGGGATTTCAATCAGCATGACGTCGATGTCGCCCTGCACGAGGCGTGGTTGGTCGTCGCAGCTACGGGACAGACAGGCGCCGACGCTGACATCGCCGCGGCCTGCGAGGCGCATCGCATCTGGTGTCTTCACGATCGGCAGCGGAGCCGCGAGAGCTCAGCAGCTGGCCGGGTGATCCTCGTCGGCGGCGGCCCGGGCGACCCGGGCTTGCTCACCATCGCCGGCCTGCAGGCGCTGCACGCCGCCGACATCGTCGTGACGGACCGGCTTGCTCCACTTTCGGTGCTCGCCGAGCTCGATCCGGCGGTCGAGGTAATCGACGTGGGCAAAATCCCATTCGGTAAGGCCACAGCACAGCAAGAGGTGAACCGTATTCTCATCGAAGGCGCTCAAGCGGGCAAGACCGTCGTCAGGCTGAAGGGCGGCGACAGCTTCCTGTTCGGGCGAGGCGGTGAGGAATTGCTGGCCTGCGCCTCGGCCGCCGTCGACCTGTCGGTCATTCCGGGTGTCACGTCCGCGCTGGCGGTGCCTGCGCTCGCGGGAATTCCGATCACGCATCGTGGGGTCACACAGGGTGTCACGGTGGTCTCGGGCCACGTTCCGCCCGGCGACCCGACGTCGACCGTCGACTACGAAGCGCTCGCCCGCTCGGGCACCACGTTGGTGTTTCTCATGGCCGTAACGACCCTCTCGGCGATAACGTCGGCCTTGCTCGCACATGGACTCGCCCCGGCGACGCCGGCCGCCACTATCGCCAATGGAACTCTGCCCCAACAACATTCGCTGCGTGGGACGCTCGCGGACATCGCCCAGCGCGTGGCTGCGGCCGACATTACTCCGCCAGCGATCACCGTGATCGGAGCAGTCGCGGCGTTGGACGTGACTGCTCCCCGGCCGGGCGCCGAGCGACCGCCCGCAACTGCGTTGAGTCCGGCGCTCAGCAGCCGCTGACCGGCGGCGACGTCACATCACCACGTCCCGCGGTCCGTGAGCGGACAGCCCCGACGATAACACTGTGCTGATCGCTCGCGATGCGAACCGATCCTCGCTGTCGTCATACCACATGCTCGATACCGTTCTGGGCCAACGGTGACGCCTGACGAAGTGGCGGCGCTTGTGCGACCGTATGGCATACGGGTGTTGCGCGCCCCCGCTGCCTCATCTATGGTCTAACCACAGTTTGGTCATCCCACAGAATAGGCAATGTCAATGAACCAACCGTCGACGCTTCCCGTCCGCGTAATGCTCGCCAAGATCGGGCTCGACGGACACGACCGGGGAGTCAAGGTCGTGGCGCGCACCCTGCGCGACGCGGGTATGGAGGTCATTTACACCGGGCTGCATCGCAGCCCCGCGCAGGTCATCGAGGCGGCCACCCAGGAAGACGTCGACGTGCTCGGCGTCAGCCTGCTGTCGGGGGCACACATGCCGATCTTCACCAAAATCTTCGAGATCCTCGAGGGAATGGAGGAGAAGCCGCGGTTCAGCATCGTCGCCGGTGGTGTGATGCCCGACGAAGACGAGATTGAACTGCAGAAGATGGGAGTTGCCGCGGTGCTCGGCCAGGACACCACGCCCGAGAAGATCGTCGAAACCATCATGGCCTGCGCTCGCGTGGAAGCCAATTCCTGATGGCGGAGATGGAATCGTGGGAGTGGCCGCCCCGCTATGACGCGGACTATCGGCCCCCACTCGGGCAAGCGCACTGGTTCCCAGTCCGCGAAACCATGGACCCGGAGCTACGCGATGAGGCGATCCTCGAGCGCATCCGACAATTGATGGCGTACGCATGGGAGCGCGCCCCCTTTTACCGCAAGAAGTGGTCGCAGGCGGGTCTGGAGCCAGGCGACATCACCTCGCTGGAGGCCTTCGAGCACGTTCCGGTGATCAGGAAGGAAGAGCTTCGGCTCGATCAGGCGGAGTACCAGCCTTACGGCAGCTACCTATGCGTCGACCCCATTGACGTCACACACATCAAAGGCACCTCGGGCACGACCGGCCGACCGACCACCTTCGGTATCAACCAGCTCGACTGGGTCTCGGTCGCCAATGCCCACGCCCGGGTCATGTGGGCTATGGGCATCCGCCCAGAGGACGTGATGCTGATCGGCTCACCGCTGACTCAGTACTGGGGGTCGTGGGGGGCCTATAGCGGCGCCGAGCGACTCGGCGCCGCAGTGTTCCCGTTCGGAGCCGGCGTCGCCGGACAGAGCCTGCGGACGCTGCAGTGGATGCGCCAAATGTCGGCGACAGTCTTCTACGGCACCCCGTCATACGCGTTGCGTCTCGCAGAGGTCGCCGTCGAGAACGACATTGACCCGCGCAGGCTGGGGCTGCGCAAAATGTTCTTCTCAGGTGAGCCCGGCGCGAGCGTGCCCGCCATCCGGCAGCGCATCATCGACGCCTTCGACGTCGAGGTGTACGACTCGGGCAGCATGGCCGAGGTCGCGCCATGGATGTCGCTCGGTGCCGCGTCGAACGAACCCGGCGTGTTCACCTGGCAGGACCTCGTATACACCGAAGTCTGCGACCCGGCAACCACGAAGCGCGTTCCGTATGGCAGCGAGGGAACGCCCGTCTACACCACACTCGAGCGCACCTCGCAGCCGATGATCCGGCTGCTATCCAATGACCTGACGCGCTGGGAAGCACCTGACGCCTCCCGCGGTCGGACGTACCCGTTCCTGCCGAAGGGCGTCTACGGCCGCATCGACGACATGTTCCAGATACGCGGCGAGAACATCCAACCGAGCGCGATCGACGACGTGGTGATGAGCGCCGAGGGCTACGGCGGTGAGCACCGCATCGTCATCACCCGCGAGGGCACGATGGACGAGCTGCTGGTGCAGGTCGAATTCGATGCCCAACGTACGACCGTGACCCAAGACATATGGGTGAAGAAGGTGGGCGCGAACCTGCGGACCGTATTGGGTGTCGGCGCCAAGGTGGTCGCCGTCGCCCCAGCGACGTTCGAGCGCACCGACTTCAAGGCCCGGCGCGTGATCGACGACCGCAAGCTCTTCGACTCGCTCGAGAAAGAAGCGCAGTGATTGCCACCGCGTCACCCGTGACCGACCTCGCCGACCGCATCCGCGCGGGCTCCCATGTTTCCCTCGCTCGCGGACTCACTCTCGTCGAGAGTCGCTCCGGCGTCGCCACGGAACTGCTGGCGGAGATCTGGAAGGACAGCGGGCGCGCACACGTCGTCGGCGTCACTGGCCCCGCCGGTAGTGGCAAGAGCACTCTGGTCACCCAGATGGGGCACGAGTACGTCGAGCGGGGCGCCAAAGTGGCGATCCTGGCCGTCGACCCATCTAGCGCGTATTCGGGGGGCGCGATCCTCGGTGACCGCATCCGAATGACCGAACTCGCCGGACGCGAGAACGTCTTCATCAGGTCCATGGCGTCGCGCGGCGCCACCGGCGGGCTGTCCCGGGCCGTCCTCGACGGCATCGTGTTGTTGGACGCCGCGGGCTATGACGTGGTCATTCTCGAAACCGTCGGCGTGGGTCAGTCAGAAGTCGACGTGATCAGTGTTGCCCACTCCGTGCTGGTGGTCAGCGTCCCTGGGCTCGGCGACGACATTCAGGCGATCAAAGCGGGCCTCATCGAGATCGCCGACATCCACGTCGTCAACAAAGCCGACCGCCCGGGTGCCGACCTGACGGTCAAACAGCTGCGAGAGTCGATCCGGTTGGCCCACCGGCAGGGGGGGATTGGAACGTCCCGATTCTGAAGACGACGGCAGCCACAGGCGACGGAGTCGCTGAGCTCCTCGACGAAACCGCCAAGCACCGGGGTTGGATGACCGAACACGGCGCCCTGCGTGAGGTCGAGCGCCGCAACGCGGCGACCCGAATCCGCTGGGCGGCAGAGGCAATCATCGCTGAACGCCTGCGCCCAGGCCATCGTGACTTCGACGTCGCCGTCGATGCCCTGATCGCCCGTGACGAAGAACCCCGACAAGCCGCAGCCAGGCTGCTGACCGCCATGGCCGTAAACCCAACCCGCATCAATGGAAGAAGACCACTATGACGACCGAGTACACCGAAACCCACGCCACCCCTGAGGAACTGCGCCTTGTCACCGACGCGCTGTTCAGCCGCGCCGAGGCCGATCTCGAAGAATGGGAAAACAACGAACTCGCCGACTTCGTCAAGCGCGCTCCCGAGTCGCAGGAGAACTATCTCAGCGGTGCGGGGATGCCCGTCAAGCGCGTATACGGACCGCAGGATCTACCCGAGAATTGGGGCGAGATTGGTCTACCGGGCCAGTATCCCTATACCCGCGGCCCGTATCCAACGATGTACCGCGGGCGTAAGTGGACGATGCGCCAGATCGCCGGTTTCGGTCAGGCCGAGGAGACGAACAAGCGCTTCCAGTATCTGATCGCGCAGGGCCAGACCGGTCTGTCCGTGGATTTCGACATGCCTACCCTCATGGGCCTGGACAGTGACGACGAGATGAGCCTCGGCGAAGTCGGCCGCGAGGGTGTGGCGATCGACGTGCTGCCGGACATGGCAGCCCTGTTCGACGGTATCGACCTGGAGAACATCTCAGTCTCGATGACGATCAACCCCTCGGCGTGGATCCTGCTTGCGATGTACATCGCAGTCGCCGAAGACCGGGGCATGGACCTGAACAAGCTGTCCGGCACGATTCAGAACGATATCCTCAAAGAGTATGTGGCACAAAAGGAATGGATCTTCCCGGTCCGCCCTAGCATGCGCATCGTGCGGGATTGCATCGCTTACGGCTCCCAGCATCTGGCGCGCTACAACCCCGTCAATATCAGCGGCTACCACATCAGTGAGGCCGGTGGTAGCGCAGTGCAGGAGGTCGCCTTCACGATGGCCATCACCAAGGCCTACGTGGAGGACGTCGTAGCAGCAGGAATCGATGTCGACGACTTCGCTTCGCGATTGTCGTTTTTCTTCGTCTCACAGGCCGACATGTTCGAGGAGGTGGCAAAATTCCGAGCAGTTCGAAGGTACTACGCAAAGATGATGAAGGAACACTTCGGGGCCAAAAAGCCGAACTCGATGCGGTTGCGCTTTCACGCCCAGACTGCGGCGGCGACACTGACTAAGCCGCAACCGATGGTGAACATCGTGCGCACCGCGATCCAGGCGCTATCGGCGGTTCTCGGCGGCGCCCAATCGATTCACACGAACGGATTGGACGAGGCCTACACGATCCCTAGCGAGATGGCGATGAAACTCGCCCTTCGCACCCAGCAGATCATCGCTGACGAGACCAACATCCCGAACGTGATCGACCCGCTGGGCGGCTCCTATTACGTGGAGGCGCTGACCAACCAGATCGAGGACGGCATCCAGGCCTACATGGACAAGGTCGAAGCCATAGGCGGAGTAGTTGCCGCCATCGAGCAGGGGTTCTTCCAAAAGGAGATTTCCGATACTGCCTACGACTACGCCAGGCGTAAGGCCAGCGGTGATCGACCGGTGATCGGTGTCAACAAGTACGTTGACGAGCAGGAGGACCAAAAGATCGAAGTCCACAAGCTCGATCCGGAATCCGAAGCCCGCCAGATCACCCGCCTAAAGCAGGTGCGCGCTGACAGGGACCCTGAGCGGGCTAGGGCCGCGATGAACACGCTCCTGACCGCCGCCCGCGACGAGGCCGTAAACCTGATGCCCGCGACCATCGAAGCGGTGCGCGCCCATTTGTCGATGGGAGAGATCACTGGAGCGCTGCGTGAGGTCTTCGGCAGCTACCAGGAGACACCGGTGTTCTGAGGTCGGCAAGCTGCGGTAGTGCGCGGCATACGGATGAACCACGATGTGGTCGGTACAGTCATCTCCTATACGAGCCTGCGGAATAAGGACAGAAGGGTGAAGGTGCCGAAGCCAGCGCCACCTGAGTGGAAGCCGCTCTCCCGCATGCGCACGCATGAGCAGGTGGTCGCGGAGATCGAAAACCGCCTCGACAACGGAAGCTTGAAACCAGGCGACCGCTTGCCGCCGGAACGACAGCTGGCCGAGGCACTCGGGGTGAGTCGGGGCGCCGTCCGCGAGGCGCTGCGCATCTTGGAGGCAATCGGCGTGGTGGAGGCCGGAACCGGTTCGGGTCCCTCCTCCGGTTCGGTGATTGTCAAGGACAGCACGGCGGGTATGGGCATGGTGCTTCGTATTCACCTCCAGCTGGCGTCCTTCACGCCCGACGACCTGGTGGAAACTCGGCTCATGCTGGAACGGTTGGCGTGCCGGAAGGCCGCTGGCGTCGCATCCGTCGGTGACATCGCCAACCTCCGTACGCTCATCACACAGATGCGGGGCACTCACACCACAGCAAGCTACAACGATCTGGACGCTGCGTTGCACGTCGAAATCGCGCAGATCTCAGGCAATGGTCTAGCCTCCGCACTCATGGCGGCGCTACGTGAGGCGCTGCGACAGGCGATGGTGTCGGCCTTCGAACGACTCGAGGATCCAGCCAGCATGATGGAAACCTTGACAAACGAGCATGAGGCGATCATCGACGCGATTGCCGCGGGTGAGGGTGATTCTGCGGCCGACCTGGTCGCAGAGCATATCCTCAATTTTTACCGTGCTGTTGGCGTCAGCGACCCCGAGTGGGCGGACTGAAGGCGCCCCACCGGCCAATTACGCGTGACGCCGACGCAGATTCCACGCGACGGTCGGGCCATCGCGTAGAAACGGAGATCGAGCGGGACCGGTGGACTTCAGTGATTTGAGCCCCGCCGGCGGCTGACCGGCGACGCAGCGAGTTCGCGGTCCCAGTTCAGTGGCCATCGGGTGATGGCCAGAACCGCAACCAAGAACTCTTCAAATGTGGCGAATGCAACGTGCACGAGCCCCGGCTGTGTCCAATAAATCTCGCCATTCCACGGAGCGGTCGTGCTGACGATGAACTTCTGCTTGGTCGGTGAATCTGCGTGGGCACGGATATAAGGCGCCCTGCTTGACCGAGGGGCCGTCGTCGTCGCTGCGGTTGCGGCTGATGTGTCCAGCTCCCATTTTGTAGCAGTAAGGAAGGCACAGCAGAACGTCTCAACGGAGCGGAATCGGAACCGCGGCTTGCCCGCGCGCGTTCGGTATAGCTCGCCGGTCCATGGTGCCTCAGCGGCGATGACGAACTTGTCGACAGTGTTTCCGGCCACAGCCTGCTGGGCGCCGGAGGAATCACCAGACGACGGGTTCATGTCTACCCGCGAGCCGCGGTTCCGCGGTAGTCCGCGTCGCGCTGCTGGATCCATCCCATCAGCGACCGCAGCTCCCGCCCGGTCGCCTCAATCTGATGCTTCAAGCCTTGTTCCCGCAGAGAATGGAACTCGGGTGCGCCCAGGTCTTGGTCATCGATGAACCGTTTGGCAAAGGTCCCGTCCACAATGTCTGCCAGGACCGCCCTCATGTTGTCCTTCACGTCTGGCGTTATCACCCGCGGCCCTGACACGTAGTCGCCGAATTCGGCGGTGTCGGAGCAGGACCACCGTTGCTTGGCGATACCACCTTCGTACATCAGGTCGACGATCAGCTTGAGTTCGTGCAGGCATTCGAAGTAGGCCACCTCAGGCTGATAGCCCGCTTCGACCAAGGTCTCGAAGCCGTACATCACCAATTGGGATGCGCCGCCGCACAGCACCGACTGCTCGCCAAACAGGTCTGTCTCGGTCTCCTCAGCGAAAGTGGTCTTGATGCCGCCGGCTCGCAATCCGCCTATCGCCTTGGCATATGACAACGCAAGTGGCCAGGCGTGGCCCGACGAGTCGCTCTCGACGGCGACGAGCACCGGAACGCCGCGGCCGCTTTCGTACTCGCGCCGCAGTAGGTGTCCGGGTGCCTTCGGGGCGACCAGGAACATGTCGATGCCCTCGGGTACGGTGATATATCCGAACCGAACGTTGAATCCGTGGCCGAAAACCAGGGCGTTACCAGGGCGGAGACCAGGGGCTATCGTCTCGGCGTACAAACCACGGGCGCGCTGATCGGGAACGAGCATGACGATCACCTCGGCCTCGGCGGCCGCCTCTGCCGGAGTGAGTACCCGAAATCCCCTCGCCAGGGCCTTCTCGCGGCTGGACGATTCTGGTAGCAGGCCAATGCAGACGTCGACCCCGCTGTCGCGTAGCGAAAGCGCTTGGGCGTGGCCCTGACTTCCATAGCCGATGACCGCGACCTTTTTCTTCCGAATCAGAGCCAGGTCGGCATCATCGTCGTAGAACATCTTCGCCACTGCTACTCCTGTATTTACGTCAACTGCAACTACGTCGCATCGTTAGTCAGACCACATTAGTGGTCCTACCATATGGCTTACGCGACCGTCGGTCAAGGACTGCTCAGTACATTTGCGCAGCGAATGCGAGCCGTTTGTACTTAAACTCGAGCTATGGTAGGACCATACGTATGGTCTATGTGAGCAGTGAAATAGCTCGACAAAACGATCTTGAAGAGGCGACGAAGTTCCCAACACCCGCCCGGTGCGGCGAACAGGGATCGTACGGAACCGAGGCCGTGTTGTTGTTTCCGATTGTGTTCTGCCCCAGCATCGATCCTGCCTTCGGCACGATTGCGCCTTTCGCGACCTTCTTCGGCTTCTTTGCACGCCCTGTTGGGGGGCTCCTCTTCGGTGCGTTTGCCGGAGCGCGGTTGCCGATCCTCACAGCTGGGATAGTTGTGTGCGATTCAGGTATCAGGCTAGGTGTGCCGCTTGTCAGGTTGCCCGCGGTGGGCCTCGTCTGTGTGTTGGTCCTTCTGGAGGGTATGGGCAGCGACCTCACGGATGTGCCTGCCCGATGAACAAGTTGTCATCCGATGGGGAGAAAGTTGGCGTTGTGGGCTGCGGCCTGATGGGCGCAGGTATAGCGGAGACGTGTGCGCGCGCGGGGCTGGAGGTCGTGGCGGTCGAGACAAACGAAGACGCCGCGAACCTGGGTCGGATCCGGCTGGAGAAGTCACTTTCTCGTGCTGAGGCCAAGGGCGCGATCGCGTCGGCGGCTGAAGTGCTGGAACGCGTTCAGATCGGCACCAACCTGAACGCACTCGCGGACCGCTCAATCGTCGTCGAGGCAATCATGGAAGACGAAGCCGTAAAGACCGCACTGTTCCGCGAGCTCGACCAGATCGTAGTCAGCAAGGACGCCATTCTGGCCTCGAATACCTCGTCGATCCCCATCATCAAGTTGGGGGTGGCCACGTCGAGGCCCGGGCACGTCATCGGAGTCCACTTTTTCAACCCGGTGCCCGTGCTCTCGCTGGTGGAACTTATCCCGAGCTATTTTACGGCCGAGGCGACCACCGAGCGAGCCAGAACTTTCGTCCAAGAGAGGCTGGGAAAGCATGCCATTGACTGCCAAGATCGCGCTGGTTTTGTTGTCAATGCGCTGCTGATCCCCTTCCTGCTTTCCGCCATCCGAATGGTAGAGGGGGGCTTCGCGACGCCGGAAGACATTGACGAGGGACTGATCCGCGGGTGCGCGCACCCACAGGGGCCGCTGGCGCTCGCCGACCTGATCGGTCTCGACACGACCAGAGCGATTGCTGACGCCCTATACGAGGAGTACAAAGAGCCTCAGTACGCTTGCCCGCCGCTGCTGGCGCGGATGGTCGATGCTGGACAGCTCGGCCGCAAGAGCGGCCGAGGCTTCTACGCTTACTCGTAGTCCTGCGCGTGCTTCAGACATTGTGGGTCCGGCATGGCGAATCGGCGTGGAATCGTGTCGGTCGGATGCAGGGCCAGACGCCCTGGCCGCCGCTGACAGCCGTTGGTTTGCAGCAGGCGCATGCTGCGGCAGAACGCCTCGCCGCCAGTGATCCGCGCCGTCTGCTTACCTCCGATCTCTGCCGGGCCGCGCAATCGGCGAGCGTCATCGCAGATCGTCTCAGCTTGAGGGTCGAAACCACTCCGCTTCTGCGGGAGAGATGCTGGGGGATTTACGAGGGCAGGCCGATTCTCGATGGTCACCTCTGCGAGGCAAAGCTGTGGCCCTTCGAGCGGCTGCCGAAAGGCGAGTCGCGCGAGGATGTTGCGGATCGGGTACGGAAACTCGTGGCTGGCATCGCGGAACCTGGACCGGTAGTCCTTGTGACCCACGGCGATGTGATCCGCGAGGCTGTGGCGCTGTTCTCTAGGCGCTTTGCTCCCGCACACTCGCTAGACAATGGGAGCGTGGTTCGATTGTTGCTGCCGACGGCCACGACCGGATGCCGTAGCCGCTAACCCTCGAGCTGGAGCGTGTGCGCACCACAATGTGGTTGGACCATACTGTGGTGCGTGTTACCATCGATCCGGGGTCAAGCTTGCAAAGCATCTTTCGCAAACTCCGAACTCCCGAGATTGGTAGTCACATGGCCGAAATGACCGTTGCCCGACTCATCGCCGATCGGCTGGTAAGCCAGGGCGTGCACCGAGTGTTCGGTTTGTGCGGCGGTCACATCCAGCCTCTGTGGGACGCCGTGGCTCGTGCCGGCATCGAAATCGTCGACGTGCGGCATGAGGCCGCAGCCGTCTATATGGCTCACGCAACTGCCGAGATCTCCGGCGAGTTGGGTGTCGCCTTGATAACCGCGGGTCCCGGCCTGACGAACGCTGTCACAGCTATTTCGAATGCCTTCGTCGCGCGGAGCCCTGTGCTTGTGATCTCGGGTCGCACACCGCGACCGCAGGCCGGCATGGGTGCGATGCAGGATATCCCTCAGGCTGAGATCGTCAGGCCCATCAGCCGTCTTGTTGAGCAGGTGTCCGAACGACATCACGTGGTCGCGCGCCTGGATAAGACTATCGCGGCGGCACTTGGCGCTGTCACGGGCGCGACCGGACCCGCGTACATCGACCTACCCACAGATCTGCTGACTGAGGAAGCTCACGAAGCCGATATCCCTCCGTTGGCGATGGAGTTCCGTAACGCGATAGAGGTAGCCCCGAGTCCGTCTGCGGTCGCGCAAGCCGCCGGTCTTATCCGCGACTCTTCCCGGATCGTCGTGATCGGCGGGCGCTCTGTCCGCGCGGCGGTCGGTCAGGTGCGGACATTTATCAGTATGGCCCAAGCGCTGTACCTGGACTCTGGGGAGAGTCGCGGTGCTATCCGAGATGACTTACCGGGTTTCGTGCCTGCGGTGCGCGGACGCGCCATGAGCGAGGCCGACCTGGTGATCACTCTGGGTCGCCGCTTGGACTTTCAACTCGGTTACGGGTCACCCGCAGTGTTCTCGCCAAGAGCGCGGTTTCTGCGGATAGGCACCTCCTTCGAGGAGCTAGGGGACACTCGCCGCGGCGACGTCGAGGTGCAGGGCAGTACTGACGCCGTGCTCACCGCTCTGGCGGAGCGCGGAGCGACTCCGGATGTACCTGACCTCGAGTGGCTCAAAGACATGCGTGAGTCGAACGTGCAGAGGACCTGCACGCTCTCAGCGAAGCTGCAGGCACAGGAGCTCGATTCCGACGGTCGGATGTCCCCGAACTTCGTAATCGGATCGGTGAACGACCTTCTGACCGACAAATCGATCGTGATCGCCGACGGCGGTGACATCCTCTCGTTCGCGCGCGTGGGCCTCAAAGCGGTCGACTACCTCGACTGCGGTGCGCTGGGGTGTCTTGGTGTGGGGGTACCCTTCGCGATCGCGGCCGCTTTGCATAGGCCGGATGCGCCAGTATTCGCGGTGATCGGTGATGGCAGCTTCGGTTTTACGGCAATGGAGATCGACACGGCAGTCCGCCGAGGAGCGCGAGCGGTATTCGTCGTGGCGAACAATGAGGCGTGGAATATCGAACGTCATGACCAGATGGACCGGTTTGACGGCAATCTGGTTGGTGTTGATCTACCCGGCTGCCGTTATGACCTGCTGGCACGGAGCCTCGGTGCGTACGGCGAGCGGGTGGAAAATGCCGGCGAACTGGCCGCTGCATTAAGGCGAGCCGTCGACAACGCGCCCGCTGTGGTGGATGTCATCGTCTCCCGACAAGTCAAGTCTCCGGACTATCTCAGCGGGCTGGCCGAGGTGCCACCTCGTCAGGCGGTCAGGGCCTGGAACGTTGGAGAATTCAAACGCTACGCCGCGCTGTGAATCACTATCGAGGGCTATGTCGAGGTCTATCGGCCGCTTAAGGCCCAAACGGGGTGGGCGCAGCGGCGGCAGAGCAAGCACGGGCGTGCGCCGGGTTCAGCAGCCGAGCTGATAAGCCACCCCGGCTAACGACCAGAGCGACTGTGTGCTCACAGCCGGACCGCTCGCTCGCTCGATGGTGAGCCGGTGCGATAACACCCCGAACCTGCCACATGCTCGGGGATCCGAGACTGTCGACCCTGTGTCGCGGAAACACTCCACGACCTTGGGTCGCAGCTTCACCGGTCTCCGACGACGGCGACGCTCATCGAGCAATCGCGCCACCCCGACTGGCAAATCTGCTGCCGGCATCAGGATTTGTTCCCAGCGAATTATTCTGTGCTGCAGCTGCTACCACGCAGGCAATCCAGCGACCAGATATGGCGGTCAAGTCCAGGGACGTGGTGTACGACGTCGTCGTGTGATTCTTCGTCGTCATGGTTCAGGCGGTCAGCGCCGCCGGAGCGTCCTCCTGTTCTGACGGCGCTCATCGAAAATCCCCGGCTGTGCTCGCCGAAATTCCTCACCTGTGAGCAGCGGTCAGTGTAGTTGTTGGCGAGTGCCGGTGGTGGTTCGGCGCAGGGTTTCCGCGGCGGCTTGGTGGTCACGGAGGCGGTAGGACTCGCCGTCGAGATTGATCACGACGGAGCGGTGCAGCAGGCGGTCGAGCATCGCGGCGGCGACGGTGGTGTCGCCGAGGATTTCGCCCCAGGCAACTGGAGCTGGCACATGTTCGTTGTGACCGTTTTGCCCTGCTAGCTGGGCTTTCGACTGGTCTGCGTGTCTTGCCGATCTTCAAGGCGTGGTCGCGATATATTAGGTGCTGCCTTAACCAGTTAGGTGAGAAGAAGGTGTGCGGCTAGTGGAGGGTCTGCGGCTGATTCCCGGTGGCGCCGCACCGGTCGAGCCTATTTCTGCCGATCCTGTTGTGTTTCAACGTGAATGCGTCGATGCGTTCGTGGCGTCGTGGCATGCTCGAGGATTCAGCCTGGTGACGATCGACAATGATATTGGGTTGTTGGAGCGGACGTTGGCGGCGCTGGGGCGTCCGGCGTGGGAGGTCACCAGTGAGGACATCGATCGGGTGGTCGGCGAGCTGGCGATGGCGGGGCGAGCGGCGTCGACGCGCCGAGAGTACGTGCAGATCTTCAAGGGGTTCCATCGGTTTCTGCAGACCCGCAAGGCTGCTGAGATCGAGGCCATGTTCGGGACGCGGTTGGTATGCCCGGTGGACGAGTTCAACGCCTCCCGGCACGTGGGTGACGACTCGCCGGCAGTCGCGGCGCCGCCGACCCCGGAGCGGGTGAGCGAGTTCTTCGAGTTCCTGAAGTCGAGGATCGCCACCGCCCGCAAGTACGGTCCGGCCGCGCGGGACTACGCGATGTTCCGGACGCTGTATCACGCTGGGTTGCGGTCGGAAGAGTCTGCGCTGCTGGAGATTCCGGACGTGCATTTCGATCGTGGACCGTTCGGTAAGTTGCACGTGCGGTTCGGCAAGGCTGCCCACATGTCCGGTCCCCGGCCGCGGTGGGTACCGATGTTGGACGGGCTGGAGGTGTTGTTGCGCTGGTTTCTGGCCGATGTGCGCCCGAAGTTCCCGGACTCGCCGGTGCTGTTCGCCGACGAGTCCGGCGGCCCATTGCATCGTGGCACGATCCGCAATCGGCTGCGATATCTGATGGAGCTGGAGGGCCGGCCGGCGACCGAGCGGTTCAGCCCGCACGCGCTGCGCCGGGCCTGCGCTACTCACAACTATGAGCGCGGTGTGGATCTGGTTGCGATTCAACAGCTGTTGGGGCATTGGACGGTGAGCTCGACGATGCGGTATGTGCGGCCGTCGGCGACATTCATCGAGGACGCCTACCGGCGTGCGGTCACCTCGACGCTGGCCGAGCTGAGCGGAGAGGACGGGACGGCATGAAGATTCGATGGCGGCTACGGATGGCCGCGGCCCAGCGCGAGGTCTGGACCGGCACCGAGCTGCGGCGGCTACTGGCCGAGCGAGCGGGTCTGGAGTTATCAGCGGCGTCGGTGTCAGCGCTGTTGACCAAAGAGCCCACCCAGATCAAGCTCTCGACGCTGATCGCCTTATGCACCGCGCTGGACTGCACCGCAGATGACTTGTTCGAGATCGACACCACCCCAGTCGAACAGATCGCGCCATCGCCGCGCCCAGTTGTCTCAGAGCCCAAGACCGCCACCGCGCGGGGTCGGTCGATGCCGCCAATGTAGGGCCCCACTCAAGGGTTAGAACGGGTTGCGGCTGATGGGGAAACGGCAACGAGACTGCCTCGACTGCGGCGCACCGGTCGGATACATCGGCCGCGAGCACTGCTGCCGGTGCACCCGCCGGTTACGAGAGCAGGCGGCCAAGGCGCGATGCCCGGGCTGCGGCCAGGGCCGGGTGTTGATTCCGGAGACGGGCCGGTGCGTGCTGTGCTCACGCCGCTGCCGCGAATGCGGCGGACCGATCAAATTCCGCGGTGAGACGGTGTGTCGGCCGTGCCAGAAGCGGGCCGCGCTCGCCGCTGCGAAATCGGCGTGCCCGCGCTGCGCAAAGCCCGGCTATCTCCGCTCGACTGGGTGGTGTGGCCGGTGCTCGCGGCCCGGCCCGCCAAAGGAGCCGCCCCGCATCTGTGTGTCCTGCGGTGAGCTGCGCCGCCACGCCGGGCGCGGTATGTGCGGGCGATGCTGGCAGCGCCACCCCGACCGGCCGTTCGTACGCGGCGAGACCCTGGCCGCTGGGCTCGCCGAACCACCGGACTGGCTCGACGACTTCGTCGCGCATCTGGCCGCCCATCACTGTCCCGCTCGCGCCTGCAGGTTGATCACCACGCTTGCTCGACTTCTCGAAGACGAACACCCCAACCACCCGCAAAGCGTGCTCGAGCGAGCCCGCCGGCCCGGCCGGTCGATGGGATCACTGGCGCGTGCCCTGGAGACGTTCTTCACCGAGCGTGGACTGGCGATGGCCACCGACCAGGACCAGAGGCTCGCCGCTGGACGGCGCAAGAAACGGATCGATGCCACCCCGGCTCCGATGCGCGCCGCTGTCGCGGCCTTCGCCGAATCCATGCTGCACGCCCGCGACCGGGCCCGGCGTGCGGGCACCCGGCCCCGCACCGACCGCACCATCGAGTCAGCGTTGACGATAGTGCGCGACCTCGCCTGTTTCCTCGATACCCACCGCGGCAAACAGGATTGGGCACTCGTTGACGTCACCGATATCGAGGCGTTCCTCGCCGGACTGCCGAACACCCGAGCGCGACGCCTGACTGTATTGGGCCAATTCTTCCGATTCGCACGCAACTACCGTGCGGTGCTCATCGACCCGACGCGCGGCATGTCGGCCAAGCGTCACAGGGGATTTCGCGGCCGCACCGTCGCCATCACCCAGCAACGCACCCTGTTTCGCCGCTGGAGCGCCGACCCTGCCGCGCACCCGCACGAGGCCCTCTTCGGACTCCTTGCCATATTGCACGGTGCCTCCAGCCGTGAGCTGCGGCTGCTGCAGGTCGACCACATCGACACCAGTGATCGCTCGATCCGGCTCGGCAAGCGCCCCCACCCCGTGCCGCTGGACCCGGTCAGCTGGATCGCTCTGCAACGCAGCCTCGATCACCGCGAGACCCTGCGCACCAACAACCCGCACGTGATCGTCACCCGCGGCACCAAAGCCGACCGGCGACCGGCGTCCGAGGCATACATGAGTCACCTGCTCGATCCATGCGGTCTGCCACCCAAGATGCTGCGCAGCACTCGGCTGGCCGATCTGGTCAACACGATCGACCCGAAACTCGTCGCGGCAGCATTCGGGATGAGACCCGAAGGAGCGATGATCTACCTCGCCGATCACCTCGACGATGGCCGATTGCCCGAGCAGCTCGCTGAACCCTGACAGGTGCGAACGTGTCACATTACGACGCCACTTCCGCACAGGTTCGCGTGAACAAGTGCGCTTTTCCCACCCCGCGGTTGGTGGTGATCACGATGCTGGTCTTCAGATACCGTTGGGAGACAACCTGAAACAGCGCTGACGCGGCCTCCGCCGGCAGCGGCAGGTATCCGAGTTCGTCGATCACTAGCAGTGTGGGCCCGGCGTAGAAGCGCATGGTGGTGGCCCAGCGTCCCTCGATCGCCGCGCGGTGACATCGGGCGGCCAGGTCGGCGGCGGTGGTGAAGTAGGTGCGATACCCGGCATATGCTGCAGCCCTTGCCAATCCGACTGACAGATGTGTCTTGCCGGTGCCGGCCCGATGAGCAACATGTTGGTCGCTGATTCGAGGTAGCGGCAGGTGCCCAGTTCGTCGATGAGCTTGCGGTCGATCCCGGCGGCGGCATCGACGTCGAAGTCGGCCAGGGTGGCCGGGGTGGGCAGGCAGGCGAACCGCAATCGACCGGCCAACCGTCGGGCGGTGCTGGCCTCGACTTCCACGGCCAGCAGCCGCTCCAACGCTACGGTCAGCGACAGGCCCTCAGCGGTGGCCTGGTCAAGGACCGCGGGTAGGGCTTCGGCGGCCGCGGCCAGTTTGAGTTCGGCCAGATGTGAGCGCAGCTGCTGATAGCGGCTCGCGGCCGCCGACGGCGACTTCTCGGTGGTGGTCTTGGGGGTGCGCGGGGTGGGGGTCATTGGATGGTCCTGTTCTGGGCGGCCCGCTCGTAAGCGGACAGGTCGATGACGGTGGAATCGGTTGACGGAGTTGATGTTTCAACCGCGGTGATGGATTGCTGCTTGAGTTGAAGCAGTTGCGCGGCAGCGGCTTTGGCGGCCGGGCCCGGTGGGATGTGTTCCTTGCGCCGGTGCGGACGTCCGGTGGCCGCGGTGGCCATCGCGGCGGTGTCCAGGGCGATGACATGCCCGCTGTCGCGCACCATCACCCCGAGCCCGTCAGCAGCCATCCTGTGCCGGGCGATCACGATCCCGCTCGTGGTGGCGATATCGCAGAACTCGCCGCCGACCGGATGCGACACCACCACCTGGGCGGCGGCCAGTTCCGGAGGCACTGAGTAGCGGTTGCCGCGGTAGGACACCATCGCCTGTCGCGATGCGGTGCGGGTTTCGGCCACGATCACCGGATACGCCACCGCCGGCACCGGGGATAGCGGTTCGGAGTTGGCCACCACCGCGACTGAGGAGCGGCCGTCGGCAGTGGCCCGCAGCCGGGTGTCGCTGCGTACCCGGGCGAAGCGATCCAGGTTGGCCTGGGCGGCCTCGACGGTCATGTCGTCGGCCAGCGTGCGCCACCAGCGTTGCGCGGCGGTGTGGTTGACCTTCTCCACCACGCCCTTGCGGTTTCCGCGCCGGGGCGGGCAGATCGCCACCGAGACTCCGTAGTGCTTGGCCACCCCGGCGAACGATGCGGTCACCCGGCCGCTGCCGGGATCGCACACGGTGGCCATCCGGTCGAACCGCCACACGCGGGTGCACCCGCCCAGGCCGCGGGTGACACGGTCCAGGCCGGCGACCAGGTGCGGTTGATCCTCGCTTGGCGCCAAATAGCCGCGCCATTTCCCGGAATGAGCCAACGAGCCGACCAACAAGTGCGCGGTCTTGCCCCACCCCCTCGATTCGGGCGCGTCGGGCAATTCCAGCCAGTCCCAACGGGTTTCATCACCCGGCTCGTGCGGGATCACCGCGTTCGGGCGGTCGGTCGCGGTGCGGCACACCTGGCACACCGGGCGCAGATTGCGGGCCCGGATATTGCGGGTCAGGCTCTGATACGACAGACCGAACCCCAGGTCCTCGAGCTCATCGAACAGCGTCCGAGCCCACAGGTGCGGGTCCTCGGTCAGCCTCGCGGTGACGTAGTCGACGAACGGATCGAACGGATCCGGACCGGGTCGGGCACGCACCCCGGGCTTGCCGTCACCGGCCAGATACTTGCGGACCGTCTTGCGGTCGAAGCCGGTGTGGCGGGCGATCGCCGAGATCGACCAGCCACGACGGCGTAGGGCATGTACTTCCAAGTCGTCCTCCCATGTGAGCATGAGAAAGCGGGCCTCCTTCGATGGAGCAACTGGCGTCAGACACCAGCAGCTTCGAGGGAGGCCCGCCCTTCTCGGCGGAGCCACACGGGTGGGGAATTTCGATGAGCGTCAGTGGGGAATTTCAGCGAGCGCGGTCAGTTCTGCCGGGGCTTCGTTGACGGCGCGTGATTTGCTCAGGACGTCGAGGCCGAGGTAGCGGCGGGATTCGGCCCATTCGTCGTGTTGTTCGGCCAGCACCGCGCCCACGAGGCGGAATCAGGGCGTTGCGGTCTGGGAAGATGCCCACGACGTCGGTGCGCCGGCGGATCTCCTTGTTGAGCCGCTCCTGTGGGTTGTTGGACCAAATCTGACGCCAGATCTGCTTGGGAAACGCGGTGAACGCCAGCAGATCAGGCCGCGCTGCTTCCAAGTTCTCGGCGATCCCGGGAGAGCTTGTCGGTGAGCGCATCGATGATCCGATCATATTGAGCAGCAACAGATTCAGCGTCAGGTTGATCGAACACCGAATGCAATAGGGTGCGCACCCACGGCCATGAACTCTTGGGAGTCTTCGCCATCAGGTTGGTCGTGTAGTGGGTTCTGCACCGCTGCCAGGCGGCACCGGGCAGCGGTGCGCCGATCGCGGCCACCAACCCGGCGTGCGCGTCGGAGGTCACCAGTTTCACCCCCGAGAGCCCGCGGGCGGTCAGCGACCGCCAGAACGTCAGCCAGCCCGCTCCGTCCTCGGCGGTGGTGACGTCGATACCGAGGATCTCGCGGTAGCCCTCGCCGTTGACCCCGACCGCGATCAGGGCATGCACGTTGACCACCCGCCCGCCCTCGCGGACCTTGAGCACGAGCGCGTCGGCGGCCACGAACTTGTAGGGGCCAGCGTCCAAGGGTCGGGTGCGGAAGGCTTCGACGGCGGCGTCGAGTTCTTTGGCCATCACCGAGACCTGCGACTTCGACAAGCTGGTGATGCCCAGGGTCTCGACGAGCTTGTCCATCCGCCGCGTCGAGACTCCGAGTAAGTAGCAGGTCGCCACCACGGTGGTCAGGGCCCGCTCAGCGCGTTTGCGGCGCTCCAGTAGCCAGTCCGGGAAATAGGAGCCATGTCGCAGCTTGGGGATCGCGAGATCCAACGAGCCTGCACGGGTGTCGAATTGGCGGTGCCGGTACCCGTTTCGGGAATTGGTGCGCTCAGCGCAGCGTTCGCCGTATCCGGCGCCGCACATCGCGTCGGCCTCGGCACCCATCAACGTGTGGATGAAGGTGGCGAGCAGCTCGCGCAGCACATCGGGGTGGTAGTGGTGAGTCGTTCGGCGAGCACGGCGGGCAGGTCGATATTGTGGGCAGTGGTCATCGCGTCGGTTCCTTTGCTCGAGTGACTTTGAAGGGTCTCTCGAAGAATCACGCGATGACCTACAATCGTTCGGCTACGACACGCCGGTACCGACGATCAGGTCCGACTCGTACACCACCTTGGTGGACGCAACCGATATGGCTGCAGCATCTCGTACTTGGCCTGCGCTCTGTCGGTGGCCGAAAAGGGCTGATGTGTCCGGTCGCGTGGCCTGTATCTGTCGGTTGTGCGGCCGTCCGTTCCCTTACCGCCGTTCGGCGGTGAACGCGCATCGTTGTGCCGAAATTGCGTCCGACCTCCGAACGGAGGTACTGCCTCGCACAAGCAGCTGGAATCGTTGCCGCCAAGACATCATCTGAACTGTGCTGGGACTGTTCCACAGCCCTAAAGGTCGATCGAAAGGTGGTTAACGAAATGCTATTGAACAGGGACGATTGGTACGACACCTCACGCGATCTCGACTGGGATATGACTTATGTCGATAAGGGGACTGCATTCCCCGACGGCTGGACGGGGTCAGGCGATATTCCGAAGGAGGCGTGGGCGAAGTGGGATGAACCATTCCGTGTCTCCTACCGCGACTACGTGCGCATCCAGCGCGAGAAGGAAGCTGGTGTCAAGGCAGTGAGCAACGCACTTGTGCGGGCCGGCATCTACGAGAAGCTGGACCCGGCGCACGTTGCCGCATCACACCTCCATATGGGTGGCACCTGCATGGTCGAGCAAATGGCCGTCACGATGCAGAGCCGGTTCTGTCGGTTCGCTCCGTCACCGGCCTGGCGCAATCTCGGCGTGTTCGGCATGTTGGACGAAACCCGCCACGCGCAGCTCGATTTGCGCTTTTCACACGATCTACTCAAGGCAGACCCTCGATTCGACTGGGCGCAAAAGGCATTCCATACCAACGAGTGGGGCATACTGGCAGTCAAGAACTTCTTCGATGACGCCATGCTCAATGCGGACTGTGTGGAGGCATCGCTAGTCAACAGCCTGACGGTCGAGCACGGCTTCACGAATCTGCAGTTCGTCGCCCTAGCTGCTGATGCGATGGCTGCGGGGGATATCAACTGGTCAAATCTGTTGTCCTCCATACAGACTGACGAAGCTCGCCACGCTCAGCAAGGCTTCCCGACCCTGGCCATCCTGATGGAGCATGATCCCGCGCGTGCTCAACGTTCTATCGATGTGGCTTTCTGGCGGGCTACTCGGCTCTTCCAGACACTCACCGGGCCTGCGATGGACTACTACACGCCTCTTGATCAACGAAGGCACAGCTTCAAGGAGTTCATGCTTGAGTGGATCGTCAACCACCACGAGCGCATCCTTGACGACTACGGCCTGAAGAAGCCCTGGTACTGGGACCAATTCATGCGGGCGCTGGAAACCGGTCATCATGCGATGCACTTGGGCACCTGGTACTGGCGGCCAACGTTGTTCTGGAAGCCGAATGCCGGCGTCTCGAAGGATGAGCGTGAATGGCTGAACGAAAAGTACCCGACATGGGAGCAGGACTTTGGCTTCATGTGGGACGAGATCATCGCCAACATCAACTCAGGCAAGATGGAGTTGACCCTGCCGGAGACCCTGCCTGCGTTGTGCTCCCTCACACAGTTGCCGCTGGGCGCTGGTATGGGCCCGCACGAGTGTGGTGAGAACAGTTTGATGTACAAGGACCGCCTCTACCATTTCGACTCGGCGATCTCCAAATGGTGCTTCGAGCAGGACCCAGAGCGTTACGCAGGCCACCAGAACATCATCGATCGGTTCATCGCCGGAGAGATCCAACCACCAGACCTCTCAGGCGGTTTGGCATACATGAGCATCACCCCCGACGTGATGGGTGATGACGTTTACGACTACGAGTGGGCCAAGGACTACTTACCCAGTAACGGCAACGGCAAGCATTCGGTGGCCGAAACAGTTTTGCAGTAGCCGGCCGGCCGGTTGGCGTACGACTTGTTAGGAGTGTGAATTGTTATGGCCCCGTTCCCGATTACTGCGCGTTTCGTTGGCGATTTCATAGCCCAGCTGATCGCGATCGACACCGACGACTCCTGGGCGGAGGTGGCTGACAAGGTGGCATACCACGTTGTGGGTCGCCGCGTCGCGACCCCTGATCCGCACCCGGGATATGAGGTGGTTTTCGACGGACAGATTCTGCCTGCACAGGGAAAAGTGACCGACCTGTTCGCGACCAATCCCGTGCCGCCGCTGCAGTGGTTCGACGTCCGATTCAGAGAGACCAGCCATGTCTGAGTCGGACGATGAGGGCTATGTCGAACTCGTGGATGCCGAGGAGCTGTGGGACGGGGAGATGGAGGCTTTCGATATCGGCGATGCTGAAGTGCTGCTGCTGAAGGTCGCCGGGCAGATTCGTGCCTACGACGGTATCTGCCCGCACCAGAGTATGTCGCTGGTCGAGGGCGAACTCGAAAATGGGGTCGTCACATGTAGAGCCCACGAATGGCAATTCAATGCTCTGACCGGGGAAGGGGTTAATCCCCGAGACACCTGCTTGACGCCGCACGACGTCCGCGTCGTTGACGGTGTTGTACAGGTCCGCCTACGAGCACGCGCTCACCCGCATTAACGGAGGAACTGATAAATGACTGTCATCGATATTGATGAGGAAACCGAATCCAGCCACGATTTGGTCGGGCCGGTGATCCGGTCGGGACATTTGGCTGAAGCCGTCATCGACGCCGTCGAGGAGGACAATCCGGACCAGGACGTGATGGTGCTCGACCGCGGCGACTATGTCCGGGTGCACACTATCGGCCGATGCAGACTTAGTCGAGCCAGCCTCGAGAAGGCTCTCGGCCAGTCTTGTCCCCTCGAAACCTTAGAGATCGACATGCCGTCCTTTCGTGGGCGAATGAAAACCCGAACCGACGAATACCTTTGGTACTACGAGAATTACGGGCAGGAGTAAGTCATGACAGACAAAGCAGCCGCGCCGCGGGCGCGCTCGCGGTCGCTAAAGACTTGGAGTTCGTTAGGCAATCTGGGCCGGCGCCCGACCGAGTACGAAATTGTTACTCACGACATGAACCACACCACCGGGCCGGCGGGGTTAGAAATGGGACCCGACGTTTGGGGCAACCGGTGGCTGCGGAATCACCGTGACAGCATGGATCTCGTTGTGCCCGAATGGGAACAGTTCCGCGATCCTGACCAGATGACCTACGCCACTTACGTCGCGCAACAGGACGACCAGGAAACCTACGTCGAAGGTTTGCTGGAACAGTTCGACAGCCAGGACTATGACGCGTCGTTGACCGACGAAGCCCTGAGTCTGCTGCGCCGTGCCCTTACGCCGACACGTTACGTGGCGCACAGTCAGCAGATGTTGTCAGCCTATCTGCAGCAGTTGGCGGTCAGCAGTTACGTCGCCACCTGCGCGGCATTCCAAACCGCCGACCAGCTACGCCGCGTCCAGCTGACCGCCTACCGTACTACCCAGCTCAAGTTGACGCATCCTGACCGTGGATTCGCCACCGGCGAGAAGTCCACGTGGACTGAGGACCCGGAGTGGCAGCCGATTCGCTCAGCATTTGAGTGGGCTCTGGTCGAATTCGATTGGGATCGTGCGTTCGTCGCGACCAATCTTGTGGTCAAGCCAATAGCCGACCAGGTGTTCCTGGTGCATTTGGCCTCCCAGCTAGCGGCGGTAGACGCTCGTCTGGATGAGTTGATCATCGAAAACCTGTGGCAAGATGCTCAACGCAGCTTGCGCTGGACCTCTGCGCTGGTCAACTACGTCTCTACTACGACCAATCTTGCTGTGCTGCAGCGCTGTCTCGACTCCTGGTCTGAGCGGGCGCTCGAGATGATCGACGCCGGAGCCCGGGTGATCGAGACCCCGTCCGGCGCCAGCGCTGCGGCTTCAGCCGCCCGGATCCGCACGACATGGACTGGCTGGCTCGGCGAGTTCGGCCTCAGCGTAGCGACTAGTTGACGAGTGGTTCGGCAGTGAGCGCGAAGGTCACGTTCGAGGGTCACGACGCTGTCGTCGACTGCGAACCGAACGCGACGATGCTGCAGGCCGGCCTGCGGGCCGGCCTGCAGCTACCTTATGAATGCGCTAGCGGGGGGTGCGGCAGCTGTCGGGCTCAACTACTCGAAGGCGACACGGAGACCTTGTGGTCAGACGCGAATGGTCTGACTGAACGTGACCGGCGCCGTGGCAATCGCTTGTTGATGTGTCAGACCATCCCGAACGGGAACTGCAAAATCAAAGTCCCGGCACTCTCATCCCCGCCGGCCGTTGCCGAGCCTCGCCCGGAGCACTTCGGCGGCGAACTGGTCGGTCGTGTGCTGCTGACTTCGGATACTGCCCTCTTCACCGTCGGACTAGACCGGCCCATGACCTTCCTGCCCGGACAGTTCGTGCTGTTCCAGTCCTGGGCGGGCGTCCGGCGAGCCTACTCGATGGCCCATCCGCAACGTGCGGACGCGACGATGGTCGAGTTCGTGATCAAGGCCAAACCGGGTGGTTCGGGGTCCATCTGGTTGTTCGATGAGATCTCGCTCGGTGATTCGCTCATGGTCGAAGGACCGTATGGGCGGGCATACGCGCGGCCGAACTCCGAACAGCCGGTGCTGTGTGTGGCTGGCGGCACTGGGTTGGCACCCATTCTCGCCATCACCGAACAGGTGCTGACCACCGGGCAGGCCCCTTCGCTGCACTTGTATGTCGGTGCGCGATCGGATGGGGACCTCGTTCTGCTGGATCGGCTGGTGAGGCTGCGCGATATGGGCGCCTCTATCACGTTGGCCGCCGAGCAAATCGGAGATGAGCCGATCGGTAACCCGTTGCTACCGGCCGTGAAACTCGGAAGTGTGGTCGACCAAGTCCTTGCCGACTGGAACCACTTTGCCGGATATGACATCTACCTCGGCGGGCCGGCGGGCATGGTTGACGCGGCCTTGCGCGCGCTCGTACGGCACGGCGACGCCGCGGCCGACCGGGTGTTCTTCGACCGCTTCCTCTAATTGGCACCTATCGCACCGGGAAAGGATCTTGACATGCTGGCGGACACCGGAACCGCGCTGCCCACCGACGATGTCTACAGTCGCAATTACATCGGGGGCGAGTGGGTGTTTCCGGCGGCACCATACGAGTTCGAGATTCGAAATCCGGCTGACAGCACCATTACTGCGGTGGTTCCGTTGTCATCTCGTAATGATGTGAACCGCGCCATCGCGGCGGCTCAGGCGATTGACAAAGGCGAATGGGCCGACCCTGAACGACGGGTACAGCTGCTGATGGCGCTCCTGGACCGCCTCAATGCGCTGGAACCAGAACTGGTAAAGCTACAGTGCGGCGAAACCGGTTTGAGTGCTGAGGATTCCGCGGCGGCGCTGCGGGCCACGCTAGCAGTCGCGCGCGCCCTTGTGTTTGAGGTCGAAGGCAGGGCCGATTGCAGGCAACAAGGTGCATCGGGGCATGTGCTGTCGTGGGGCTTGCCACTCGCCGAGATGCTCACATCGGTCTTCGCCACCCTGGTACGCGGTATGTCCGTGGTTGTCAAACCCTCACTGAGGGGGCCGCTTTCGCCGGTTGCCGTGGCGCTGGCGGCAAGCCAAGTTGGCTTCCCGCCGGGTTCGATCAACGTGGTGCAGGGCACGGGGGTGGATGTCGGTGCTGCTTTGATCGGCAGTTCGCTTCTGGATGAGCTTCACGTTCATGGTAATCCAGGCACCCTGGCACAAGCCCGCCGAGCTGAACCGCGTACAGGTGTACCCCTGCGCACGTTGTCAGCCGGTGGCAACGTCGCGATCATATATCCGGAGATTGACGATAGACAGATCTCTGCGATGGCAGCGAAAGCCGCTGTGGGGCTCCGTATCCACAGCACTGGTGGGCCCTTTGGGCAAACCACTGTAGCTGTGCACGACAGCGTCGCACCCAGGGCGCTGGAAGCACTGGTATCCGAAGTGGGTGTTGTTTCGCCGGCGCCGTTGCCGTCTGAACCTCTTCGCCGGGTCGCGATGTCGCGTGTGCAATGGCTAGGTGCCGATGGGGGCCGAACAATGGTCGGTCGGCCGATTCCGGATGATATCGAACACCGGATGGGTTGGCGGATGCCCCCAGTAGTGACAGATCTAGGCAATGCCGCGACGGCCGCAGGACGGCTGAATTCGGCGGGCGAACCGCTCGGCCCCGTACTCACGGTGGTGCGGTGGACCAGTCACGACGATCTCGACCAACTCTTCGCCGGCCAGAGATATCGCGCCGGCTACGCGAGCACTTGGGGGGAGGGGTTCGCCGACGATCGCATCACTTTCGGTGCCGTCGCGCGTTCGCTAAGCCCGCTCGAAATAGCTTGTGTTGGAACGCTTCCCCCGGCCTGGGCGGGCCTATGACGATAAAACATGACCCGCCTGCGGCTTTGCCAATCGGGGCAATACAAGATATTCGACCGCATAAGAGTTCCGCGTAACCAGTCCAACGCGGCGTCTAACGAAGGAGTTGCCTGCCATGTCTGTTCCTGAACATACTAAGACTACATACGACGTGCTCATCGTCGGTGCTGGCCCAACCGGTGCTGTTGCGGCGAAACGGTTCACCGAGGAGGGATTTACGGTGATCTGCCTCGAGCAGGGTGAGTACCCCGATTACACGACCATCAAGAGTGATTCGGATGAGTTTGAACTAGCCAAGGACCGCCACTTCAGCTGGTACCCGAATCGTAGGCAGGCGCCGTCGGACTACCCGATTAATGACGATGAATCCGATGTGGCACCGCTCATGTGGAACGGAGTGGGTGGTAGCTCCATTTTGTACGCGGCTGCCTGGCATCGCTTCAAGCCTAGCGATTTCAGGGTGCACACACTCGATGGTGTGGCTGAAGATTGGCCTTTCGACTATTGGGAGCTCGCACCATATTACGACCGCGTCGAGGTTGATTTCTCGGTCTCCGGACTCCCTGGCGATCCCTCTATGCCAGATTTTGAGCCGCCGCTTCCACCCTTCCCACTTGGTGATATGGAGAGGCGCTTCGCAGCAGCGCACGACCGCCTCGGCTGGCACTGGTGGCAGGGCACGAATGCTATCGCTTCGGTCAAGCATGGAAACTTGTTGCCCTGCGTCCGACGGGGTAGCTGCTTGTGGGCGTGTAACGATGGGGCAAAGGCGTCTGTGGACCGAACCCACTGGCCGGTGTCGATCGCACAAGGTGCCAAGCTGGTGCAGAACGCCCGCGTCCAAAGGATTGAGACCGAAAACGGCCTGGCCACTGGGGCCACGTACGTTGACCGTGCGACTGGGAAGACCCACTTTCAGCCCGCCAGAACAGTTTTCGTCGCGGCGAATGGAATCGGCACGCCCCGACTCCTACTCAACTCGGCGTCTGCATCCCACCCGAATGGTCTTGCCAACTCGTCGGGCATGGTCGGGAAAAGATTGATGATGCACCCTTACAGTGTTGTCGTCGGTTTGTTCGACGATTTCTTTGACGGATGGCAAGGTCCCTATGGTCAGCGCGCATATTCGTTGGAGTTCCAGGAAACCCATCCGGATCGGGACTTCGTTCGCGGCGCGAAATGGCAGCTGATGGGTACTGGAGGGCCGCTCGCGTCGACGGGCGCCTGGCCGTTCAATGGAATTACCTGGGGTAAAGACATTCATAAGGAGGTAAGTCGTCGTTTCGGACACTCTGCAGGCTGGTCGATAATCGCCGAGGATCTCCCCTACGAGTACAACACGGTGACGCTGGATCCCGACCTTGTCGACGATGACGGTTTGCCGGCACCCAAATTGCGCTATCGCGCGTCCGAGAATACGAAACGGCTCCTCGACTTCAATCAGCAGCAGGCCCAAATCTCGATGAAGGAGGCAGGTGCATACGAGACCATTGTTGCGTCGATTGTGCGCGAGACAGGGTGGCACCTACTGGGCACCTGCACAATGGGTAATGATCCGGCCACGTCTGTGGTCGACGGAACTGGGCGGGCGCACGACGTATCGAACTTATTCCTTGTCGACGGCAGTGTCGTGCCGACCTCCGGCTGTGTTAATCCAACCGGCACTGTAGCGGCTCTGTCGCTACGCACAGCAGACCTCGCGATTAAGGCTGCGAAAGATCAGCGCGTGCCTCTTGCAGCCAAATCAATGTAAAGAATTATCAGCTGAATAGATTCTAGGAGACCAGAATGACGACTTATGAGGATATTCAAGCCCAGTTATCCTGGGTATGTGACGCAATTTTGCCTGGCGACGAGGACCTTGGGATGCCCTCGGCGTCTGGGGCCGGAGTTGTAACTCAACTGCTTCCAAGGGCTCTGAAGGTGCGCGATGATCACGCAGAGGACTTCATCCAGGCGGTTGCGAGTCTGCCGGCCGATGTACCTGCGGATCGACTCGCTACCATAAGCGACTCCCTGTCGCCTGAATCCTTCGATCTCGTCACCCATCTGATTGCCGGCGCGTACTACTTGAATGCCGATGTCAACGCAAAGCTGGGATACAAAGGGCAAGAATCACTGCCCTATGACCCCGACTTTGATGAGATCAGCGAGATCGCAGACCGTGTCATTGCGCGAGGCCCCGTTTGGATCGATACACGGACGGGCCAACGGGGACTGCCCAGCGCGTCCGGAGCGTGAACGACGTGTCTCCATCACTGAAACTCGACAGGTCCTCACGGACTATCGGTGAAACTCAGATGTACATCGCCGGCGAGTGGTGTTTCGCGGACGGAGGAGAGACGTTTGCCACCATCGACCCGAACACGGGGCGTGAGATCGCCAGAATTCCTCGTGGGAGGGCCACCGATGTAGATCGTGCAGTTAGTGCCGCCGACGCGGTTGCTCGCGATTGGCAATTCACCGATGCGATCGCTCGTGCTGCGCTGCTTCGTCGCCTCTCAGAACTCGTATCCGCCAATGCCGAGGAGTTGGCTGCGCTGGAGGCGGTGGATTCAGGCCATTACCTGTCGAAGGCCCGTGATTTGGTGTCGGCTATTCCGCTGTGGCTTGAGTATTGGGTTGGCATGGCGGATAAGGTCAACGGCCGCACGATCACCGTGCCTGGCGAAAAGATGAGTCTCACGGTTCTCGAACCACTGGGGGTAACGGCGCATATCGTACCTTGGAATTACCCGCTGTTAGTCATGGTGAGATCGATTGCGCCAGCGCTCGCGCTGGGGAACACCTGTGTGGTCAAGCCCGCCGAAGATACCTCTCTATCGGCCTTGAAGTTCGCCGAATTGGTGGAGCAGGCGGATTTCCCATCAGGGGTGTTCAACGTGGTCACTGGCTTGGGACCTGAGGCAGGGGCCGCGCTTGCCTCTCACCCGAAGGTTCGCGGCATCACTTTCACCGGCTCTACTGAAACTGGGCGTACGGTGGCGAAGCTGGGCTCAGAGCACATTGCCCAACTAAACTTGGAGCTTGGCGGAAAGTCCCCCCTCATCGTGTTGCCCGACGCACGGCTTGACGACGCGGTAGAGGGTGCGATTCAGGGATTCTGCTCGCATGCCGGTCAGGTCTGTATTGCTGGCAGTCGGCTACTTCTTCACGAGGACATCGCTGACGAGTTTCTTAATCGCCTCGTAGCGAGGCTCAAGGACACCCGCGTCGGTGACGGTTTCGATGAAGCTACGCAGATGGGGCCCGTAGTCTCGCTGAAGCAGTACAACCGAATTATGGATTACATCGAAATCGGGAAACAGGAAAGTGTGCTGCGGATTGGGGGAGGTCGGCCCAGAGACGTCGGCTCAGATGGATATTACATCGAGCCCACCGTTTTCGATAAGGTGAGTCCCGAAGCGCGAATAGCGACGGAGGAGATATTTGGCCCCGTGGCAGCTGTTATTCGCTGGAATAAGATTGACGACCTCATTTCCCTAGTCAATAGCAGTGAGTACGGACTGTTCTCGGTGATCTGGACAGAAGGTATCACTAATGCGCTAAACATCGCCCGGCGAATAGACGCGGGTGGGGTGATTATCAACGACTGGTTCGGTGAACTTCCGATGACGCCACATGGCGGAACCAAGCAGAGCGGACTCGGGAGGGAAGAGGGCTTTGAAGCTGTAACCAGCTACACCCAAGTCAAGCATATTGGGATAAATCTTGAAAGTCGCTTGACAACTAATTGGGCTGAGGCGCCGCTTTGAGTGAACCCTTCCGCAGACCGCGATTGGCGGGGCGCGCAAGACAGTCCTTATCACGTTCAACGTCGGTATCTCGAAGGGGAGCTGGTGCATCTACATTCGGTGGCGTTGCGGCGTGTATCGCGGTCCGCCGCGAATTGAAGTGCAGACATTGGTTGACGACACCCACGTGACCGAAACTCTTTCACACAGGGTTAAAGCGTAAATCCGGCATCGTAATCAACGAAGGGTAAGAAAAAATGACAACCGCCTCTTCCTTTGCGACCCCCGCAGTACGGCGTCCAGAGGAATTCTCGCACAATGAGATTCAGTTATCCACGGGCGTGAAAATCCACTATGTTCGGGAAGGCTCTGGTCCCCCGCTGCTGCTGCTTCACGGGTGGCCAGGATTCTGGTGGGAGTGGAGCAAAGTAGTCGCTCCTCTTGCAGAACATTTCGACGTAATCGTTCCCGACCTCCGGGGTTTCGGAGACTCTGAAAAGCCCGACCTCGGCGATATATCGCAGTACACGCTCGATCACGCGACCGACGATCAGGCAGCATTGCTGGATGAACTTGGAATTGACGAAGCCTACGTCGTCGGTCATGATTATGCAGCGATCATCGTGCACAAGTTCATCCGCAAATTCCGGAATCGCGTGATAAAGGCAGCTATATTCGATCCGATCACACCCGACTTCGGTGAGTTCTACTTCGGTATCCCACATGTGTCAGAGTCGTGGTATTCTCAATTCCACCAGACGGACATGTCGGTAGAACTTGTGAGCTCTAGCCGTACGGCGTGCAAAATATACTTTACCCACTTCATGAATCATTGGTCCTATCGCGACGAGCTACTGACCGATGATGAGATGGAGATTTACGTTGACAACTTCATGAAGGCGGGCAATATCCACGGTGGTTTCAATTACTACCGGGCCAATCTGTCGATGACGAGCGCGCCGTGGAACGAACTCGATGACGAGGTCACAGATTTGCCGGTGACGATCCTCTGGGGCCAAGGAGATACGGTGGTTCCTTCGCTACTCGCAGACCGGCTCCCGAAATACTATTCAAACTACACCCTTGAGATAGTCGAGGATGCAGGACACTTCATGATGGTCGAAAAGCCGGACATCGTTATCGAGCGTCTCACGGCCGCTTTCAAATGACTCCCCTTATGGTGTGAGTATTCGCTAAGGGGTGGCCGAATGAGGCTGGTCCGGATGGCGCTGACCGGAACCTGAACTGGTCCACGATGAATTGCCTCGGGCATATCCGGAGAATCCATTTCTCGGGGTAACGGACTCATGTCGGCGAATTCGTCGTTGAGGAGTCCGCGGGGAACACGCCACCGGAGTCGCGGGAGCAGGCGGCGCGGATGGGTGCCGAGATCCGCGACCAGCGTGTAACCTGACTTGGCTCACGTTTCCGAGTTGATGGTGACTGCAGGGCTATGAACTGCATTTTCTTGGTGGGCTCGGCCAGAATTTGTGCACTAAATTGCGGCCGTAGGCTGCCGAAATGGCCTATGTGCGACCGTGAAGACCGCCTCGGGGTCGATCGCGGTGCAGATCGTGTGGTCCACCCGGCGCGGGTCACGCAACATCGAGCACCTCGGCTCAGCCCACGATGAGCCCGAGCTGGCCGCGCTGAAGGCTGCCGCGGCCGAGCGGTTGGCCGCCAATCAGGCCGTGCTCGATCTCGACGTGACCGCTCCGGCGGGCTCGGAGCCGTTGCCGATCACTTCCACCCAGATGACGCACCCCTGGGACGCGTTGTGCGGCGTATAGGATTGTGGGGTTCGAGTCAGCAACCAAGGGCGACACTGTGTTTCGTGACCTCACGATTGCCCGGATCATCGAACCCACCAGCAAGATCGACGCCGAGCGGGTGCTGACCGAGGTCGGTGTCGAACCCGCTTCGTATGCCACCGTGAAGCGCCGCCTGCCCAGCTACGCCCAGCCGCACCTTGGAAAAGCTCGGCTCGCGGAACCCGACTCCGGTATCGGTTTCGAAGTACAGCGTCGAGACGTCGAATAACACCAGCGACGCCGGCCCAACCCGGCGCGGCGCGCGCTGGCCGCAGCCAAGGCTTGGCGCCACTGCTGGGGCCGCAGATCACCCTCGGACTGTTGACCGACGCGTCTGGATTTCCGCTGACCATGCAGGCCTTCGAGGGCAACAAGGCTGAGACCGCCACCATGCTGCCAGTCATCAACGCGTTCAAGACCGCCCACCAGCTCTCCGACGTCACCGTCGTGGCCGATGCCGGCATGATCTCCGAGGCCAACCAGGTCGCGATCAAAGCCGCAGGGCTGTCGTTTGTCCTGGGCACCCGCATCCCGTTTCTGCCCGATGTGGTGCGCGAATGGCACGCCTTGCACCCCGATGAGGCGGTCCCCGATGGGCTGGTGTTGACGCAGTCGTGGCCGGCCACCAGTGCGGAGAAGACCCGCGGCATCCCGGACCGGGTTATCTACTACCGGTACCGCGCAGATCGAGCCCGGCGAACCCTGCGCGGCATCGACGAGCAAGTCCGCAAGGCCGAACGCGCTGTTGACGGACACGCCCCGGTCAAACGCAACCGCTACATCCAGCTCACCGGCGCCTCCAAGTCGGTCAACCGCACCTTGGAGGCCAAGGCGCGAGCGCTGGCCGGCTGGAAGGGCTACACCACCAACCTGACCAGCGCGTCCTCGACGTTCGTCATAGATGCCTACCACCAGCTTTGGCACATCGAGAAGTCCTTCCGGATGTCCAAGCATCACCTGCAGGCCCGCCCGATCTATCACCACCTGCGTGAATCCATCGAGACCCACCTGAGCATCGTGGTCGCCGCGATGGCCGTAAGCCACCACGTCGAAACCCAAACCGGCTGGAGCATCAAGAAATTCGGGCGGTTCGGACGAATTCCATGTTGCTCCAACGGGTGTAGAGATCAAGACAATGGCAGACGGCCGTCGCTGTCATAGAAGGCGTCGGTGTAAACCCGGTTGGCCGGAATGCCTTTGAGCTCGAGAAGCTCGCCAACGGTGTCGCACATGTCCGGAGCGCCACACAGGTACGCGTCGTACGCCGATGCCTCACTGATATCACTGGCGATCACTCGCGTGATACTGCCGTAGCGTGCGTTCGACACCTCTGCGGGCTCACCGCGTGACACGCACGGAATGAACTGGAAGTCGGGGAGCTGCTGCGCGAGCTCGTCCAGCAGATCGAGGTAGATGAGATCGGCCGCGCTAACCGCACCGTAGTAGAAGCGAATCGCGACATTGATGCCTGAGCTGGCGGCGTCGCACAGAATCGACAGAATCGGTGCGATTCCCGAACCGGCCGCCGCCGCGATGACGGGTCGGCCGCTCTCGCGCAAAAACATTGTGCCGAAAGGTCCTTGAACATTCAACGTGGTGCCGGGGGTTAGCTCACTTAGCCGGCCACTGAATGCTCCGCCGGGCACCCGCTTGATGCAGAAGGTCAATTCGAGGTCGGAGACCGGTGCGTTGAGGATCGAGTAAGGCCGACTCTTTCCAGGGTGGGCGAACGACAACTCGGCATACTGGCCTGCCCGGAATCTCAACGACCGGTCAAGTCTCACCCGCACCTCGGTCAACTTCTCAGTGAGGCATCGCTGTTCCACGATCGTACCGGTATAAGACGAGGGTGGCTCCAGCGGCGGGAGCTCCTCGGCTTCGGCGTCGTTGTCGAGCTCGATGATCAGATCGCTCAACGCTTGAGTACAGCACAGCAGGATCGCGCCATCCACGCAGTCCGCACGCGTCAGCGCATAAACCGAAGCTCCGGAATCCTCGACATCGCCGTCGACCAGCCAGTGCTTGCATGATGAGCACTTACCCCGCCGGCAACCGTACCGAATCGAAATTCGATGGCGCAGGGCCGCCGTTAGGATGTCCTCCCCGGTGTCCACGTGGAACTCAGCTCCGGACGGCTCCAACCGGACAGTGGGCATCAGCGCCCAATCCGGTCGAGCTGTGCCATATCGGCGGTGACGATGAAAACGTCGTCCTCGGACACAATCCGGCCGTAGTACGTGGTCATGCAGACGAGGAACTGTGACATTGTCAGAGAGCGGCCGAGGTAGTCGGCGACCGCGTCGAGCGGAATGCTGATGCTACCTTTTGCCTCGAACTGATAGTAGGGCCCCTGATCCTTGACTCGGACCCACGGGCATTGGTCGCTGATGTACTCAAATGCGGCCTGCGCCTCGCTGCTCTTGGCCAGACATACACCTATTTGTTGGCGAGGTCGCTCGGCGATCTTTATGTGCGGAGCATTGGAGTTCATGGTGCCGCCTCACTTGCCGGGGACGGTCAAGCCGACCTGGTCCAGCACATCGCGTGTGTCAGCGAGTGCCCGATCGAGCGCCCGCTGTCCGAAGTCGCCGTTGACTGCCGCCGTTTTGAAGAGCGGCAGGAAAGCCGAGGCTGCGGCGATCGCCATCGGATACCACGACTCCACCCACGACTGCATCACTTCACGGTTCCGGGTGTTCGACACCGTGCGTCCGACCCGGTCGGAGTCAGCAGACACCATTTTGACCAATGCCATCGCCATCGCCCGGTTCCGGGCCCGAGCCGCTTCTGCGGTCATCTCGATCACCGTGGTCACGACGTCGCCATGTAACGGGGCCAGTCGGCGAAAGAACTCACTGCCGACCAGCGCCGTGTAAAGCGGTTCGATGATCAGGTTGGTCATCAGCAGTACTTCACACCAGTCGGTCGACGACATCACGCGTTCGACGAGGCGACGCGCGGGCTGACAGATCGGATCATCAAGCCAGTTGGCCAAGCCCAGACCTTCCTCGTAGTCAGCGATGTGCTCATGAAGGCTGAGGCTGTACAGAGCAATGTTCTGCTGATGTCGCAACCTGTCCTGGGCGGCGAACACCGAGGCCATGGTCAAGGTGTCTGACAATGCCTCGCGCGCGACGAAAGCATGCGAGCGGAACATGCCCCATTCGAATGATGCGAATGCCTCGTAGTGATGTGCCAGTAGCTCCAGCCAGATCGGCGAGATATCGGAGAACGCACCGTTAAGTTGCGCCCCAGTCATCACCGCGGAGACCGACCGTTCGAACTGTGCAAGCTGTTTGACGTACGGACGCTGCCACACCCCGGACGGATCTCGATACTCGAACCAATTTGGATACGAAAGGGCCGTGCTCTCGGGCCGGTGGATGCCACTACCGTCCGGCCGCAGGGCGAGCCATCCGCCGACCTCGAACTGGCCGAGGTCTGGCTGGGTATTGCAAATGACCGCTTCGTACTCGGTCAGCCTGCGCTTCTGCGGGCGCACATAAGTCAGATCGCGGGGCGAATAGAAGCCCTCGGCGACCGTCTCCAAAATGACTCCTGCCGAGGTCAGTCCGTCGTCACGGTCGGCAGTGCCGGACATCAGATTCGGGTGAATGCGTCGGCCGGCAACGACTTGAGCGGGTCAGTAAGGACGAAACTAGTGCGGCGGATGTCGTCAATGGTCCACAGCCACCGTTCGCTAGTGTGCAGATGGGGCTGTCCGATCAACGTCCGGCCGTCCGATCTGAGCAATCCGAACTCCTCGATGTATCGCGCTAACTCGACCCCGTCGTTGACCTCCCACCATGTCAGCCCCTGATGCTTGGCTGGATCCTGTCGGAAGATTTGGAAGCAAGGTGCTGAACAGAAGGCGTGCCGTCGGCCCGCCGAGTCGATGGCCAACTGCATCTCGTTGATGTCGGGTCGAGGCAACACAGCCGGCATCTGGCACACCCGGCAGAGCGGCGGCAACGGCGCAAGGGAGCCGAGCGCCAACTGCCCGTGGCGGGGATCGGCCATCTCTCGATACGCTGTCCAGAACCCGGCATAGTGCTTTTCCCAACCCGGATAGTTGGTCTCGAACCAATCGAAGTCAGCCTCTGTCATGTAGTCGGATCGCCACGCGTGCACGGGCCACAGCGCAGCCGACACCATCGCCATGGTGTGCCCGCCCCATTGGACGTGGCGCTTGGCGTCGCCGATCCACCGCGGTAGCTGTAAGCCGAACGGTTCCAGCCGTTCGATGTAGCTGCCCCCCCAGTCCTCCCAGACCCACTCGTCCCAGTAATCGCGGTAGGACTGCATCGTCCTCGATTTCGAGAAGTAGTCGTAGACAACGCCCTGGAAGTTGTCGAGGAAGCAGTGTTGGCGCCAGAAGGCGGTGTCGAAGTCGAGCTGCAGCATCGGGAGGTTGTCGGGCTCGGTCAACACAGCCGCCAACGTCGCGTACCCGTTCGACATATGGCGGGCTTCATCCGACTGGATCGACAGGAACACCGATGGTGTTGCCTGGTCCCCATTGGCAGCAGCGAGTTCGGTGAAAGCGACGAACAGCGGATTGGTGTACGCAGTCTCGCTGACCACCTGCAGATTCACCGCATTCGTGATCGGGTCGTCGTTCATGAACAGCTCGAAACACGCTCTTCCCGGCCGCGCAAGGGGATCAAACGCCCGCATCTTGAAGCCGGAGTTGAACCCCGCCGGATCCGGTGCATGTTTAGCGAAGTATCGGCTCAGGTAGGCTTCCTGGTTGACGTGGCGTACCTCATCGAGCATTTGGGCCAGGTAGCCTTGCCGCAATTCGGGATTAGATACGGTGTCGACGAGCATCGACGCGCACTTCAGTGCGCCGTACTCGGCAAAGTTCACGACCGCCAGCACGGGTTTCATGACTTCCATGAAGCGGGGTTCGGCCTCGCTGGGGTTGCTCATCCGGGCTAGCGCATCTTCGAGCGAACCGTACGTCCTGTCGTCCTTCTCCTCTTCCATGCTGGCGTACTCGCGCACAAGCGTGCGGAACGGATCTTTTGTTCGTGGCGGGATCTTGTACTTCGTCGGGTAGTGCGCATCGCGATGGAAGTACGAAGGCTCCCAGTCAAACTTCTTGATCTTTTCGTGCTCGGCCGACACTGGCACTGACATCACCTCCCTAAGAGCTTAGCAAATAGTCGACCCGGGGGCTCAGCCCGGCTTATTTTACCACCGCCAACGCAAACTTCCCCCACGTCAAATACCTCCGAACGGAGGTATTTGAGGTGGAGGTGATAACAAAGAGGTGGAGCTTTTCCCGATCCCCGCGCCTTTCTGGCGTACCGTTGCGTTATGCGATCTGACGGCTTTACGCACACCTACAGCAAAGTTGGCGGAGCGGCGATACGCCCGCCGGTTGCCCTGGTGTTGTTGGTCGACGATCATCCGATAGTGCATCTAGGTGTCGAGCGGGTAGTCGAAGACTTTGCTGATATCGAGATGTGCCCTGGGGCCCATAGCGGCAAAGCCGGCGCGGCCCTGGCGGCACAGCTGCGGCCGGACCTCGTATTGCTGGATTTGCATCTGCCTGATTTGTCGCTCCCGGAGGCGGCGACCGCGATCCGCAGCGCGCGGCCTGCGGTGAAGCTGATCCTATTCACAGGTGACAACAACCCCACGGTCGGACAGGTCGCCAATCTCGTCGGCGTGGACGGCATTGTCCACAAGGACAATGACTGCGGCGTTCTGATCACCGCCATCCGAGAGGTCATGGCCGGACGGCGGTATTGCGATCCGGCGATCGGCGGCGCCTCCTTGATGCTGCCGCGTCGCGAGTACCAGGTGCTGAAGCGGTTGGCTATGGGTGAGAGCAACTCGCAGATCGCATCGCACCTCGGCTTGGCGGACAACACGATCAAGTCCTATATCCAATCGCTGCTGGTCAATCTCAACGCCCGCAACCGGTTGGACGCCGTGATCAAGGCGCAGCAGGCTGGAATACTCTAGTCGCGGGCACCCAGGCCCGGACGGTGTGACCGCGGCCGTCTGCCTCGTCGAACTTCAACCACCCGCCGGCCCGTGCAACTCGCTCGCCCGTGGTGCGCAGGCCAAGACCGGAGCTGCCTTCGGGATTGGCCTGTCTGTCTTGGCCGTCGTCGGCGACGGACAGCCCGATGCCGTCATCAGCTGGGTACAGACTGACGACGACCGACTGCGCGATGGAGTGTTTCTCAACATTGAGAAGGGCTTCACGTGTGGCCAGTCGCAGCGCTTCGGCCCTCCCGAGTTGCACGTGCGGCAGGTCACCGAGCACGACGAGGGTCGCCTCGACGCCGGTCCGCTCGGAAAACTCCCGGCAATCGCCGCGCAAAGCAACGGCGAGTGCCTTCTTGTCTGGCGGGGTGTGAAGCGCCACCGATTCAGTGCGCAGCTCCGAACTCGCGCGCTCCGACAGCCTTATCGCGTCTTGCAGCAGATCGAAAACCGCTCGCTCCGGCTGTTTTGCGAGGGCGGACTCCAGCGCCGCGCGCACACTGAACAGTGTCGCACCTATCGAGTCGTGCAGCGCGGCCGCCAGGCGTTGCCGGTCGTCGTAAACGGCCACCTCCGCCATTTCGCGAGCACTCTCCGCAACTTCCATGGCAATTGCCGTTTGCCGTGCCAGAGCGAGAAGTTCGGAGCGTTCGCTATCGCGCCATGGCTCACGGGAGCGCCGGCCGGCGTACAGACATCCGTACAGCCGGTACGCCCGAATAATCGGCGCGGCCATCACTGAGTAAAGCCCTTCGGCGCGGACCGCCTCGTCAAAGTCGTGGCTGATGGACGTACTCGCGCAGTAGTCGGTGACGGCGACGGTGCGTCGACGTACGGCGGCTTCACCACCCAGCCCTTGGTGGGGACCGACCACCAGACCGTTGAGCTGTTCGGTGCGCGCACCGAGCGTGGTGCGGACGACCATGGTGACGAGCATGGTGTCGTCTTCACCCACCCGCTCCGCACCGGCGGCCACGTCGGCCCCGAGCTCGCGGTGCACGATCTCGCACGCGTGCCTGAGCGCCGCGGTACTGTCCAGGTGCGACAACACCGCGGCGAAGTCGGGGCTAATTCCGGAGAACGTCACGTCGAGTCTCATTCTCCCCGGTTGGACTTCGGGAAATTACTTTATCGCAGTGGCATTACCGGGGAAGCCTCGCTGCGCCCTTTAAGGCATTGCTACAGGAAATGTTCACGGGCTTGGCCTCGGTGTAAATATTGATTGCAGCTCGCCCGGGCTCACGTCCTCTCCGAGTGCTCGTGGCTGCCCACTAGCCAGTGTCATGGCACCCCCTTGGAGCGGCGACCACGCGGCGATTGATTCGGCTTTGCTCGACTTACAGCCTCGCAGCGCAAACTTCGCAACGGTACCTCCGAACGGAGGTACCGCTGACATTCGGGCTTATGCGACGCTGACCGCTACGTGATTCGCCTCGTAGGCCGGTGATCGCGCAGACGTGGACGTCAGCGGTGTGTCGGGCCAGCTGCTGTGTCTGCCTACAAATGGAAGGACCACCGAATGATGGCTTCGCCGATGGACGTGTTCCGCTATCGCGGCTCACAGTCGCGTCGCCCGCTCGGTGGATCTGCATCCTTGTCCATGATGGCCGCGGGGGCGCGCCTTAAGCGGCCGCGCGACTGGCGCGAGCTGATTGTGCAGAGCTGGTTTCTTTTGCGCTTCACAATATTGCCGACCGCCGTGGCGGCGATTTCGCTTACGGTGCTGATCTTCACGCCGACTGTGCGGTACAACTGGTCGACGCAAAGAGGCATTGTAGAGCGGCGAAGCGGATACGCCACGAGGCCCCAGCTGTGATCGCCTCGCCTCGGCTGGCGGGCAGCTTGGGTGTTCAGTTGAGTCGCCCACTCGGCCATGTGGGTGCGTTTGCGCGGATGTGTTCGTTGACGGGTAGGGCGTTGTTTCGCCCACCGTTGGAGTGGCGGGAATTGATTCTGCAGTCGTGGTTTTTGCTGCGGGTGACGATTCTGCCGACGATCATGGCGGCGATTCCTTTGACGGTGCTGTTGACGTTCACCTTGAATGTTCTGCTGGCCGAGTTCGGCGCAGCAGATATTTCGGGTGCCGGCGCTGCGTTGGGTGCTGTCACTCAGTTAGGTCCTTTGACAACGGTTCTGGTGGTGGCGGGGGCCGGTTCGACCGCGATTTGTGCGGATTTGGGGGCGCGCACCATCCGGGAGGAAATCGACGCGCTGGAAGTGATGGGCATCGACCCCATTCGGCGGTTGGTTCTACCCCGGGTGCTTGCCGCGACGATCGTTGCCACGCTGCTCAACAGCCTAGTGGTGATCGTCGGGTTGGTTGGGGGTTTTGCGTTCAGCGTGTACTTGCAGGACGTCTCCGCCGGCGCGTATCTGTCTACTTTGACGCTGATCACCGGCCTGCCTGAGGTGGTGATCGCGACGGTGAAAGCCGTGTCGTTCGGTCTGATCGCCGGGTTGGTCGGCTGCTACCGGGTCTGACCGTGTCGGGCGGAGCCAAGGGTGTCGGTACCGCTGTCAATGAAACCGTTGTGCTGTGTGTCATCGCCTTGTACGCGGTCAACGTTGTGCTGACGACCATCGGTGTGCGGTTCGGGACGGGGCACTGACATGTCCACCAGCACTGTCGTGCGTGCGCGTTTCCCTAGGGCGGCAACGAACGTCGGCCGCTTGGCCGGCGGTCCGGCCCGCGCGTTGGACACTTTCGGGCAGATGGTGTGGTTCACGCTGGCCAGCGTCGGCCAGATCCCGACCACGCTTCGCAACTACCGCGCCGAGACAGTCCGGCTGATCGCACAGATCGGGATGGGCACCGGAGCGCTCGCGGTGGTGGGTGGCACCGTGGCGATCGTCGGCTTCATCACGCTGTCGGGGAGTTCACTGGTCGCCATCCAAGGCTTCTCATCGCTGGGCAACATCGGGGTCGAGGTATTCACCGGATTCTTTGCCGCTTTGGTCAATGTCCGCATCGCCGCCCCCGTCGTCACCGGCATCGCGCTCGCCGCGACCGTCGGGGCCGGTGCCACAGCCGAACTGGGCGCCATGCGCATTAGCGAGGAAATCGATGCCCTGGAGGTAATGGGGGTCAAGTCCGTCGCGTTTCTGGCGTCGACGAGGATCATCGCCGCAATCGTGGTGATCCTACCGCTGTACGGCCTGGCGATGGTCATGGCGTTTGCGTCTCCACAGCTAGTGACCACAGTGCTCTACGGGCAGTCGAGTGGCACTTATAACCACTACTTCCGAACGTTCCTGCGCCCCGACGATGTGTTCTGGTCGTTCGTGGTCGCTGCGGTGATTGCGGTGATCGTGATGATCACTCACTGCTACTACGGCTATACCGCCGCAGGCGGCCCCGTCGGTGTCGGTGAAGCCGTCGGCCGGTCGATGCGTTTCTCGCTGGTCGCCGTGGTGGTGGTGGCGATGCTGTCCTCGTTGGCGCTTTATGGCGTCGACCCCAACTTCAACCTGACGGTGTAGCCCCATGACGATGCCGGTGCTCGGGAACGCACGACACACGCCGCCTTACAAGACGGTGGCCGGGGTCGCGGTGGTGGTGTTGGTCCTGCTCGGGGTCGTGGTTTTCGTGCAGTTTCGCGGAGGGTTCACCTCCAAGGTGCCGTTGACGCTGGTCTCCGATCGCGCGGGACTGCTGATCGGGCCCGGGTCCAAGGTCACCTTCAACGGCGTGGAGGTCGGAAAGGTGGCCAGCATCAGCGAGATTGCCCGTGACGGCAAGCCGGCGGCACAGTTCACCTTGGATGTCTCGCCACGGTACGTCGATCTGATTCCGGTCAACGTCGACGCCGCGATTAGGGCGACGACGGTGTTCGGCGGCAAATACGTGGCGCTGGCATCGCCGAAGGATCCGGGGGCGCCGATCACCACTGCTGACGTGATCGACGCGCGGTCGGTGTCCACGGAGATCAACACGGTTTTTCAGACGTTGACGTCCATCGCCGAGACCATCGACCCGGTGAAGCTGAATCTGACGTTGAGCGGGGCCGCTGAGGCCCTGTCGGGTTTGGGTGAGAAGTTCGGCGAATCCTTGGTCAATGGAAACAAGGTTCTCGACAATCTCAACCCGCAGATGGACCAGTTGCACCACGACGTCACACAGCTGGCAACAATTGCAGATACGGTCGCCGACGCCTCGCCCGACCTGTGGAGCTTCCTGGATAACGTCACCACCACCGCGCGCACACTCAATGAGCAGCAACACGACCTCGATGCGACGCTGTTGGCCGCGATCGGATTCGGCAACACCGGAGCCGACGTGCTCGAGCATGCCGGCCCCCATTTGGCTCAGACGCTGGATCAGCTGGCGCCGACGTCCGCGCTTCTGGACACCTACAGCCCTGAACTCTTCTGCACGATCCGCAACGTCGCCGAGGTGCGCCCTGCGGTCGCGGCGGCAGAGGGCACCGGCAACGGCTACTCGCTGCGGGCCCACACGCAACTGGTTGGCGGCACGAATCCGTATGTCTTCCCGGACAACCTGCCCAGAGTCAACGCCAGAGGCGGACCCGGTGGCGCGCCGGGCTGCTGGCAGGAAATCACCCGGGACTTGTGGCCGGCGCCCGCCCTGGTGCTCGACACGGGTGCCAGCGTCGCCCCCTACAACCACTTCGAGATCGGAACGCCCTGGGCCAACGAATATGTCTGGGGCCGCCAAGTGGGGGAGTACACGGTCAACCCATGAAACTCGCTGCAACTGCTGTCAAACTCGCCGCCCTCTCGCTGGTGTTGCTGAGCTTCACCGCGATCACCGTGGTGGTGTTCGGTCAGATCCGCTTCGACAGGACATCTGGCTATTCCGCGGAGTTCTCCTCGGCCAGCGGGATACGGCAAGGACAGTTCGTCCGGGCCTCCGGCGTCGAGGTGGGCAAGGTCAAGAAGGTCCAACTCGTCGGTGGTGGTCACCGCATCCGGGTGGACTTCGACGTGGACTCCTCGCTGCCGCTGTATCAATCGACCATCGCGCACATCCGCTACGCCAACCTGATCGGCGAACGCTACCTTGAGCTCAAGCGCGGCGACGGTGACGGCAGCGACCGGCTGTTGCCTGCCGGGGGTACGATTCCGCTGACGCAGACCCAGCCAGCGCTGGACCTGGATGCGTTGATCGGGGGTTTTCGACCGGTGTTTCGGGGTTTAGACCCCGAAAAGATCAACACCATCGCCTCGGCGATCATCACGGTGTTCCAGGGCCAAGGCGGCACGATCAACGACATCCTCGACCAAACCTCGCGCCTGACTTCGGAATTGGCCGACCGCGACGAGGCGATCGGTGCGGTGGTGAAAAATCTCAGCACCGTGCTGGACAGCATTATCGACAAGGCCGGCGACGTCGATGCCACCATCACCAACCTCGAGACGCTGATCACCGGTCTCAACGAACGAGCCGATCCGCTCGCTGACAGCGTCGCGAGCCTGAGCAAGGCAACCGGGGCACTGTCGGGGCTGCTCAGCGACAATCGACCGCTGCTGCAGAGCACCATCAGCTCTGCGCAGGGTGTGCTGCAGCCGTTGGTCGACCAGTCCGGCGAGCTCGACGACCTGCTGCACAAGCTGCCGACCGCGCTGACACTGCTGGGCCGCAGCGCGGGCACCTACGGCGACTTCATCAACCTTTACCTCTGTGACATCACGTTGACGCTCAACGGTCTTCAGCCCGGCGGTCCCGTGCGCACGGTTCGGTTGACGCAGCAGCCGACGGGAAGGTGCACACCACAATGAGGGCACTGGAACCGTCGACCCGCGTCCGTACCGGCATCATGGCCGTCATCCTGACCGTGCTCGTCATTGGGGTGGGACAGAGCTTCACCAGCGTGCCGATACTCAACGCAGAGCCCCGCTACTACGGCGAGTTCACCGACTCCGGTGCGCTGCGCGTCGGCGACAAGGTGCGCATCCTGGGCATGGACGTCGGCACCGTGCAGGAAGTCAATATCGCAACCCCGCGCGTCGTGGTTCGATTCACGCTGGGCGGCAACACTATTGGCACGCAGAGCAGATTGGCGATCCGCACCGACACCATTTTAGGCCGCAAGGTACTGGAGATCGATCCGCGCGGCGAGCAGCCGTTGCGCCCAGGCGCAACACTGCCGGTCGGTCAAACCACCACGCCCTACCAGATCTATGACGCCTTCTTCGACGCCACCAAGGCTGCGGCCGGCTGGGATCTCGACACCGTCCGGCAATCGCTGCAGGTGCTCAAGGACACGGTCGATCAGACGGCGCCGCATCTGAGTTCGACCTTGGACGGGGTGGAGCGGTTTGCCGACACCGTCGGCAAGCGCGATGAGCAGGTCCAGTATCTGCTTGGTGAGGTCAGCAAGGTCGCCGGGGTACTCGGTATCCACGGTGATCAGATCAACCGGCTGCTGGTCAACGCCCAGGGTCTGTTGACCGCGATCAACCAGCGGGGCCGGGCCGTCGACGCGTTGTTGAGCAACATCACGGCGGTCTCGACCCAAGTTCAGGGGCTGATCAACGACAACCCGAACTTGAATACCGTGCTCACACAGGTCAACGCGGTGAGCGAGGTGCTGGTGAAGCGCAAGGACGATCTGCTGACCACCGTCACTGAACTGGGCAAGTTCGTGGCGTCGTTGTCCGAGATTGTGTCCTCGGGCCCCTACGTCAAGGCAGCCATCTTCAACCTGGCCCCCTATCAGGTTCTGCAGCCGTTCGTGGACGCGGCGTTCAAAGAGCGCGGCATCGACCCGGAGAACTTCTGGCGCGGTGCTGGGCTGCCGGCCTTCCAGTGGCCCGACCCCAACGGCGCCCGGTTCCCCAACGGTGCACCGCCGCCGGCGCCGCCGGTGCTGGAGGGCACCCCCGAACATCCAGGCCCGGCCGTGCCGAAAGGATCGCCGTGTTCCTACACCCCCCCAGCGGACGGCCTTCCTCGTCCAGATAATCCGCTGCCCTGCATGCACCTCGATGTCGGCCCGTTCGGCGGGCCCGCCTACCCGACGCCGATCGATATCCAAACCTCGCCCCCGAACCCGAACGGTCTCCCGCCCACGGCAGGAGTACCGGCAGCCGCGGCTCCCGGTGCGCCGCCGCCGAACGCTCCCGGCACGCCTGTGCCGCTGCCGCAGGCGCCACCGGGCGCCAGAACGGTACCGGTGCCGCCAGCGCCGTCCGACACCCCCGGAGGTAGTCAGTGAGCACCGTCTTCGACATATCTCGACGTCGGCTGGGCAGGTTGTCGCGCAAGACGGCCATCGTCGCGGTGCTCGCGGTGGTGCTCGCACCGGCCGTCGGCTACGGGGGGTGGCGGCTGTATCGCACGATGACGACCAACACCATCGTGGCCTACTTCGAGCAGGCCAACGCCCTGTATCCCGGTGACGACGTCGCGATCATGGGCGTGCCGGTGGGATCGGTGGACACCGTCGAACCGGCTGGCGACAAGATGAAGGTGACGTTTCACTACCAGAACAAGTACAAAGTGCCCGCCGACGCCTCTGCGGTCATCCTCAATCCGACCCTGGTCGCGTCACGCAACATCCAGCTCGAACCCGCCTACGACGGTGGCCCGGTGCTCACGAACAACACGGTGATCCCGATCGAACGTACTCAAGTACCCGTGGAATGGGACGACCTGCGCGACAGCATCGGCAAAACGGTCGAGGCCCTGGGCCCGACACCCGAACAACCCAAAGGGCCCTTCGGCGACACCATCGAAGCGCTGGCCGACGGGCTGGCGGGCAAGGGCGAAGCAATCAACACATCGCTGAACAGCCTGTCGACGGCGCTGACCGCGCTCAACGACAGTCGCGGCGAGACATTCGCGGTGCTGCGGGGTCTGGCCGCATTCTTGAACGCCCTGCACATCAACGAACAGCAGCTGATATCGCTGAACGACAACCTGGCACAGCTCACCAACAGCCTGACCCCGACCGATCACGACGTCGCCGACGCGGTGGTCCAACTCAACGCACTGCTACCGGTGCTGCGCACGTTCCTCGATGACAACGCTGCGGTGCTGACCACCGACCTCAACAACCTCTCCGAGGCCACCACCCCACTCGTGCAGCCCGACCAACAACAGGCCCTGGAGACCTTCCTGCACGTGTTCCCGACGTTTGCGGCCAACGCCAACAACGCCTACCACCCCAGCCACGGCGCACTGACGATCATCCCGGCGGTCACCAACTTCGCGAACCCGCTGCAACTGGTATGCAGCGCGATCCAGGCGGGAAGCCGGCTCGGCTATCAGGATTCCGCCGAATTGTGCGCGCAGTACCTGACCCCGGTCCTCGACGCCATCAAGTTCAACTATCTGCCGTTTGGGCTGATGCCGTTCTCCACCGCCGAGACGCTGCCCAAGCAGGTCGCCTACTCCGAACCACGGCTGCAGCCGCCACCAGGATTCAAGGACACCACCGTGCCCGGCATCTTCTCACCGGACACACTCTTCTCCCACGGCAACTACGAACCCGGATGGGTAACCGCGCCGGGAATGCAGGGCACCCAGGTCCGGCCACGCACCGCCGGGCTGTTGACGCCGCAATCGCTGACCGAGCTGATGGGCGGCCCCGACGCCGCGCCCCCGTCGGGCGGTCACAACTTGGCCGGCCCGCCGAATGCCTATACCGAGAACACCCCGCTGCCCCCGCCGTGGTATCCACAGCCGGGCCCGCCCCCAGGGCCGGGACCAGACGTGATCCCCGGCCCGGTCGCCCCCACACCCGCGCCATCAGCGACCTCTCCCTACGCTGAGGCGCCGGCCGCTGGCCCGCCGCTGCCCGCTGAGGCACCGGCAGGGGCGGGCCAGTGAGCGCGGGAGGCGTGCGCCGCGCCCAGACCCAGCGGCGCGGGTTGATGGTGGCGCGTCGGCTCCGGCGTGCGAGCTGGCGGGCGCTGGTGCTGGTCGCCGCGGCGGTGACGGTGAGTTCCTGCGGGGGGTGGCGCGGCATCGCCAACGTGCCAATCCCCGGGGGGCCCGGCGACCGGCCGGGTTCTTCCACCGTGTACGTGCAGATGCCCGACACGCTGGGACTCACCGTCAACAGCAAGGTCCTGGTCGCCGACGTTTACGTCGGCCGGGTCCGTGAAATCGCGTTGAAGAACTGGATCGCCACCCTGACGGTCGACCTGAACAAGGGCGTAGCACTGCCGCGCAACGCCACCGCCAAGATCGGCCAAACCAGCCTGTTGGGCACCCAGCATCTGGAACTGGCGCCGCCGCAGCAGGATCCGTCGCCGCAGCCGCTGGCCAACGGCGACACCATCGAGCTGAAGAACTCGTCGGCGTTTCCTACCACCGAACAGACGCTGGCCAGCATCGCCCTGCTGCTGCGCGGCGGGGGAGTAGCGAACCTGGAGGCGATCACCAACGAGGTCTACAACGTCGTCGACGGGCGCGCCGAGCAGATCCGCGCGCTGCTGGACAAGCTGGACACCTTCACCGCCAAGCTGGAACAGCAGATCGGCGACATCACCCACGCCATCGACTCGGCCGACCGGCTGCTGGCCATCGCCGCCGAGCGCAACAACACCCTCAAGGAGGCGCTCACCGAGCTGCCGCCGCTGGTCGAGTATCTGAGCGACTCGCACGGCCGCGTCATCGAAGCAGTCGAGTCGCTGGGCCGGTTCAGTGAGGCGACGTTGCGGACGGTCGACGCGTCGTCGCCGGGCCTGCACCGAAATCTGGTGTCCCTGCAGCGACCACTGGCACAACTTGTCCGGGCCGCGCCCTACGTCGTGCCGGCGTTGAAGCTGGCGCTGACCGCACCCTTCGACATCGACGCCGTGCCCAAGACGTTCCGGGGCGACTACATCAACACCTCACTGAACGTCGATCTCACCCTCAGCGCCATCGACAACGGAATCCTCACCGGAACCGGCGTCTCGGGATCTCTGCGCGCGCTCGAGCAGGCCTGGGGCCGCGACCCGGCCACCATGATCCCCGACGTCCGGTTCACCCCGAACCCGAACAACGCCCCGGGCGGCCCGCTGGTGGAAAGAGGTCAGTGAGCGATGAGGACCCGATTCGTCCGCAACCAGCTGATCGCCTTCGCCGTGTTGACCGTGGTCACGATGGTGGTGCTGGGCGGGTACTACCTACAGCTGCCGTCCGCGGTCGGCATCGGGCAATACACCCTGACAGCGGAACTACCGGCATCCGGCGGTCTCTACCGCACGGCCAACGTCACCTACCGCGGCGCCACGATCGGCAAGGTGACCGCCGTGGAGCCGACGAAGACCGGCGTGCGGGCGACGTTGAGCATCGACGACCGCTACAAGATCCCCGTCGACGCCAGCGCCAACGTGCATTCGGTCTCCGCGGTAGGCGAGCAGTACCTGGATCTGGTATCCGACAACGACTCGGGCAAGTACCTCTCCCCGGGACAGACCATCACCACGGGCACGGTGCCCGAAGATATCGGTATGGCACTGGACGCCGTCGAGCGCGGACTCGCGGCGCTGCCCAAGGAAAAGATCGCCTCATTGCTGGATGAGACGTCACAGGCGGTGGGCGGGCTTGGCCCGGCATTGCACCGTCTTGTCGATTCCACCCAGTCGCTGGCCGGCGAATTCGAGGCCAACACCGCCGACATCAACGACGTCATCGCCAAATCGGTGCCGCTACTGAACAGCCAGGCCGCCTCCGGCGAGGAGATCAAACAGTGGATCCACAACCTCAACGTCGTAGCCACCCAAACGGCTCAACAGGATCCGCAACTGAGGAGCGTGCTATCCAACGCGGCCCCCACGCTGGACGCCGCCAACGACATGGTGGGCGGCGTGCGGGAGTCACTGCCTCAGACGCTGGCCAACCTCGAGGTCGTGACCGGGCTGCTGCTGCGCTACCGCACCGGTGTCGAACAGGTGCTGGTGTTGCTGCCACAGGTCGGCTCGGTCGCTCAAACAACGACACTGGCGTTTCCCGGTGAGGCCCGCATCGACCTCGGGCTGGCGATCAACCAGCCGCCGCCGTGTCTGACCGGTTTCGTTCCCGCCTCACAGTGGCGATCGCCGGCCGACACCAGCGCGGCACCGCTACCGGCCGGAACGTACTGCAAGATTCCGCAAGACACCACCGCCAACGCGGTGCGCGGCGCCCGCAACATTCCGTGCGTCGATGTTCCCGGCAGACGGGCCGCCTCACCACAGGAATGTCGCAGCGGCGAGCCCTACGTACCGCTAGGCACCAACCCGTGGTACGGCGACCCCAACCAGATCATCAACTGCCCGGCGCCGGCCGCACGCTGCGACCAGCCGGTCAAACCCGGCCAGGTGATCCCCGCTCCATCGATCAACACAGGCCTGAATCCGCTGCCCGCCGACCAGCTGCCCGGACCACTGTCTCCGGTCAGCGACCCGCTCTCACCGCCAGGTGCCGGCACGGTCGAATGCAACGGCCAACAACCCAACCCGTGCGTCTACACCCCGGCCGGACTGCCCTTGCAAACTCAATCCGGTGAGGTCACCGGACCCGACGGCGTGCGCTACTCGTTGGACAACACGATCGAACCAGGAGACGACGGATGGAAGCAGATGCTGGCGCCGACGGGCTGAACGCCGCTGGTGAGACCGCGTCGCGACTGGGTCGGCGAGGGTTGATCGCCATCACGGCGGCCCTCACGCTGCTGGCCGGCGGCGCCGCAGCCGGCGGGTACCTGGCGCTTCAAGCCCACCGGCAAAGTCAAGCGATGACCCAGGCGCACGCCGCTGCAGTAGCGGCCGCCAAGGACTGTGTCACCGCAACCCAGCCTCGCGACGCGGCTGCGGTACCCAGCAGCCAACAGAAGCTCACCGAGTGCTCGACTGGCAATTTCGGTGCGCAGGCCGCCTGGTTGGGTGCCGTCCTGATCCAGGCCTACCAAGCCGTGGACGTCCAGGTTGCGCTGCCGGAAATGCACGCCGCGGTGGAACGCACCAACGACGACGGTTCGATCGTCACGTTGGTCGCCTTCCGCGCCAAGGTCTCCCAACCCGGTGCCGCGGACAGGGAGAATAGCTACCGGGTGCGGGTGACGATGGTCCCCGAGAACGGCCAGTTCAAAATCGCCGAACTCGACCAGGTGGCCAGGTGACAATCACCGACACCGACACCGACACCGAGACGTCGACGGTGTCACGGAGCGACGCCGACGGTCGGCTCGTGCTGGCGTCGTGGGCATCACGTGCGGCCGCGCTTGCCGTGGACATCCTGCCTGCCGCGGCGGTGCTCGCGACGACGGCGCTGGTAGCAATGTCGGTACCGCTGCACGGGGTGTGGTGGTGGGTCTGCGTGGCAATCGGCGCGATGACGATCCTGTGGGCGGCCTACAACCGACTAGTGATGCCTGCGACGAGCGGGCAGAGTCTCGGGCGGGCCGTCGTCGGTATCACGCTGGTGCGCAACCACGAAGCGGCGCCCGGGGTGTGGTTGCTGCTGCTTCGCGACCTCGCCCACCTGGTGGACACCGTCGCGGGGTTCGCGGGCTGGCTGTGGCCGCTATGGGACTCACGCCGACGCACCTTCGCCGACATGCTGTTGGGTACGCAGGCGCGCGTCTGCGCTTCGGCACGGCCGGACCGCACCCCTCGGCTGCGCGCTACGGCGCTGCTGATTGCCGCTGCGGCCGTGTGTGCCAGCGGAGCAGCCCTCAGCTATACCGTTGTGCGCCAACCTGACCACTCGGTCGCTGAGGCCACCGCGCAGGTCGCGCAGAAGGGGCCGCACATGGTCGAGCAGATTCTCAGCTACTATCCCGACACCATCGGAGCCGACTTCGAGCGGGCGCGATCGCTGGCAACCGACAAGTACCGCGCGGACCTGACCGCAGAGCAAGAGGCGGTGGCCAAATCGACCGCGGTGCGCAACGAGTACTGGGTGACCAACAGTTCCGTGCTGACCGCGACACCCGATCAGGTCACCATGCTCGTGTTCTTGCAAGGCCAACGCGGCGCACCCCCGCGCAGCGATACATCACCGCGTCGGTGCGGGTCGTGTTCGCCAAGTCAGGTACCCGCGACTGGAAGGTCGACGACGTCGCCGTCGTCACCGAACCCCAAGCCGCCGAGGCAAGGCCATGAGCCCAAGACGCAAGTTCGATCCCGGAAGCGACACTGATTTCTGGTCGCTCCACTTGGACAGCCCGACCTCTGTTCCCGTTGTGCGGAGGCCACGACGCCGGGGGTTTGAACTCGTCGCGATATTCGCCGCGATCACATCGGCGGCGGCGATCATTTTCTGCACCCAGGTGTTGATTTCTCATCAAAAGCACTGGCGGACAACGATCGACGATGCCGCAGCGCTGGGTTTCGTGCACTCCTTCATGACCGAATTCACCTCCCCGGACCCGTTCCACGCCAACGATTACACCGACCGGATCTCGACCTACGCCACCGGCGACTTCGCAGAGCAGTACCGCGCCAACCAAAACCAGATCCTCGTCGAAGTGGCCAGAGCCGAACCGACCACGGGCACCGTGCTTGATGCGGGAGTCTCACGACGCAACGACGACGGCAGCATCGACGTGCTGGTGGTCACCAAATTCACGTCACAGGCTCCAGACGGCACATTGCTCGCCGAAAGGGCGAACCGATGGGTGGTCACGGCGACAAAGGAAGGGGATCGGCAATGGAAGATCAGCAGCCTGATACCGATGATGTGACTGCCGAGAGCCCCGAGGACGAGGACGCCGACACCGCCTGTAAAGGTGGCGACGCCGACGCCGACACCGCAACGAGCCGAGGATGTTTGGGCACATGGCTGGTCACTGCGGCCTGCGCGGCGTCAGTGCTGTTCGTCGGTTGCGCAGCATTCGCGGGCATCGCCGTGCATTCCTACCTGGCCGATCGCGCCGAGGCCGCGGCCAGGATGGAGGTCGCCCGCTCCGCGACCGGAGCGATCACCGCGCTATGGACCTACGCCCCCGACACCATCGACACATTGCCCGACCGCGCGGCGGGATTTCTCAGCGGCGACTTCGATGCTCAGTACCGAGACTTTGTCGACGCCGTGGCTGCGCCGAACAAGCAGGCCCAGGTCACCAACACCACCGACGTCGTCGGTGTGGGCGTGGAGTCGTTGGATGACGACGAGGCCGTGGCGATCGTCTTCACCAACACCACCGCCAGCAGCCCGCTCACCCAGAACATTCCCTCGCTGAAGTTCGTGTCCTACCGGCTGGCCATGAAACATCAGGGGTCGCGATGGTTGGTGACCGGTATGTCGACCATCAGCTTCATGGACCTAACGCCGAAGCTCTAACCGCTGCAATGACGGAGGTGCGTATGAAAGGCAAAGCGGTGCCGATCTGTTGGGCCGTCGTCACGCTGGTCGGCGTGATCGTGATCATTCTGGTGGTGTGGTGGCAACTGTTCCCGCGCCTGGGTGCCGCGCAAACGATGGTCAACGACCTGAACCCAGCATTCACTGTCGACCGGGTGACCGGGGATCGCGGAGGCATCGAAATAGTTTCCGCCGCAACCGATACCGGCGATGCGATGATGCACCCCGACGGGGCAGCGGGCGAGTTCCCCAAGCTGATCGACTTCATCGCGCAGCGAACCGGACGCTCTACTCAGGACGCGCAAGCACTGATGCGTGACGACTTCCCGGCCATCAACGGCTTTCTCGCCTCCCTTCCGCTGCCGGAGGTCAGCGCCGAACTGCCCAAGCTGGTCCACTATTTGGGCACGATCCTATTTATGTCACCTCACGAGGTAGACACCATGTTGCAGACCGACTACCCAGCGATCTGGCAGGTCTATGTCAACCTGCCAAAACTGACCAACGGGTGGGACGCGATCCCGGGCACCGAGAAGCTGACCCGCTTCGACGGCACGCCGGTGCGGACGATGCCCGAACTGCGCACATATCTCAGTGAAGAAGTCGTCGCGCCCGTTGAGCGTCAGCAAGCCAACTTCCGCCCCCTCGGTGTTCGGGGTGGCGTCGGTTTCCTTGCGCCGCTGCTGCTGGCCTTGGGCCTCATCGTCATCGTGTTCGGCACCACCATGATCGTCCTGACATGGCGACGGGTGCCGCGGAATCCGACCAGATTCGCATGGGTGGTCGTCTCAGTCGTCGGCCTTGCGATCGTCGGATTGGTACTGGCGCTGAACCTGTTCCCCCGACTGATCGGCGGACACCACCTACTCAACGACACCAGATCGGTTTTCGCCAAAGACCGCATCGTCGGGGACCGGGCAGGAATCGAATTCATCAGTGTCTTCGTCAACGCCCTCGGGCCAGCGGTGCTGCCCGACGGCGGCGTCACCGAGCAATACCCCAAGCTGCTCGACCATGTGGCCGACGAGGTCGGTATCCCGGTGCAGGACGTACGAGAACTGGTCCACCTGGATTTCCCCCACACCGCCAACCTGCTCGACGGCGTACCGTTCTCAGCCTCCACCGCCGATGCGACGAGGTTGATGGAATACCTCGCCAACCAATCAAACATCTCAACCGAGCAGATGTACGACACCCTGCGGACCGACTTCCCCCAGACATACCAATTGTTCACCAGTTTGAAGCTCGTCACCGACGGCTGGGCCGAGGTACCGGGCACCGAAGGCCTGACCCGCTTCGACGGCACCCCGGCTCGCACCGTGCCACTCATCAGAGACTACTTCCGCGATGACGTCATTCCCGCCCTGGAACGCCAACAACCCAACTACGTCATCGTCGACACCAACTGGCCGCCGCTTGTTGTCTTCGCGCCCCTGCTTACCGCCGTCGGCACAGCCGTCGCCATCTTCGGCATCTACATCGGCTACGTGACCAGAAAGCAACTCCGCCGGCAAAGCGAAGAGGGAGTTCCGCCCGCACCGACTCCCGATGCCAACGTCCCCGTCGGGGTCGGCTGACTCCGGCACGGAGAATTCTCCAAGTTTTGGATTCGGAAACCGCTACGGAGGGAAATGTGATCGGCCACAACGAGATGCTGGAACCCGCCACGGCTGCGGGCGCCCCGATCGGGCAAGCCATCACTTTGTTCATGTTGCATCCCGAGACTTTCGCTGAAAGCGTGGCAGCCGGGTACGAGAACCCGTTTTCGGGATACGTCGCAGGCCGCGGCGGTGTGCTCGGTGAGGCCACTGGAGTCGCGGTCAGCTCGGTATTTGTGATCTTCGAGCCGAACCTCCTCTGCTCCCTATGGGAGGAAGGCATCGCTGTCCGCCCTGCGGCCGAAGCGGCCAAGCTCTACTGGGACCAAACAGCGGGCTTCGCCCGCAAGTACCTGGCCGGTGCGCAGGGGCTGGACCGCCTTGCGGTGCTGGGGGAAAAGATCACCGCGGTGACACCAGACGCAGGCCTGCCCTTATACGCCGGCTGGCGCAGAATGCCTTTGGCCAACGACGCTCCGGCGCGGGCGATGCAGGTGATGTTCATCCTCCGAGAGTTGCGGGCCGGCGTGCATTTCAGCATCCTCACCAATTCCGGCATTTCGCCCGTCGAGGCGCACATGCTCAACAAAGGGCACGATTACGCGGCGATGTTCGGCTGGCCGGAACCGTTCGCCAACGGGGCGGACAAAGCTGATCTCTATGCCGCTGTGGAACAACAGACAAACCGGCGGATGGCGGCGATTCTGGCGGTCGCCCTCGATGGAAACGAGGCCGCCGAGCTTGCTCGATTGAGTTCCGGCGCACTGGACTCGCTGAAGATTGTTGTCCCGGCGTGATGTTCTGACCCCTGCAGTCGGGATGGTCTGTTAGCGATCTCCGCCGTGTCTCGCAAATGCTTCTCTGACATCGGAAACACGGTTGAGCTGGGCGATATAGAGACGTTTCGCTACGTGGTTGTCGGGAACAAGACCGTCCCCGGGTGGAAGCGGCCCCGGCTGATTCATTAGATGAAAACGGCCGGATTTACCGGTAAAGCCGCATATTCGATCCCGGTGTATTTGACGGGGTTGGGGTAGCTTCCAGCAGATGCTGCCTGGCTCTGTGACTGGCCTAATACTGGCGAATCGGCGTTGAGTTCACCAATGGTGACTTGGCGCGCTGGCCGATGCGATGCCGATCCACGCCACGCTTAGGTGTCGACTCTTCGGCCACAAGCCCTGTATAAGGGTTTACACCCAATCCTGTATACCGGTAGACATGGATAGTTACACCGCCGACGAACGTAAAGCACACGGTAAGAAGCTCGCCCGCGCACGCACAGCACTGGACGACGCCTCGCGGATCGCCCAGAACCTAGCCCGATCCGCCCACAATGAAGGCGTCCCCGAAACGCAGATCGCCGCCGAGTTGGGGGTGACCCGCATGACGGTGCGTAAATGGCTCGGCAAGCAGTAGGCCCTCGCTACGTGACGTATCGCGACCATGGTTGACCAGCCAGTTGGGCGTGTCGCTGGGTGCAGTTGTGGCTGTAGCCCAACAGGTGGGCTACTACGGGAGGGGGTATCTCGGCGACGAGGTTGCCCAGGGCGGAGTTGCGCGCTCCGAGCAAGTTGACACCCAGGGTGCGCAGCGCCATCATCATGGTGTGTGGATCGAGGTGCTTGCCGGCACGGTGGCCGGGGAATAGCCATGGGTTGGTGACCATGCCCCCGGCGGTTCGAAGGTTGGGCCGGTCGCGCAGGTGGTCCTTGAGCATGTCGGCGAAGGGTTCGGGCACTGGGACAGGTTCCGCCCCAAGCGATATGCGCGTCCCCTCTGTGTCGATGACAACCGCCGCCGTCGGCAGGGCGACGATTCTCGTCAAGGGTTGGGCGTAGAGCAGCAGCAGTGTGCCCGCGACACGATAGGACAGTGATTCCGCGTCGCCGTCGAGGAGTTCCTTGATCCATGCCAGCCGCTGATCTTGGGTGAGCAAGCGGCTGCTCCTGGCCGGTGGGGCATCGAGGCGCAGCGCGGCGTTGATATTGCTCTTGTTGGCCCACACGACGAACGTGCGGATCTTGGTACGGGTTGTCGGCCCGGTGGCTAGCCACTCGTCGATGTCTTGCTGTCGGCAGGTGGCCGCGGTCCGGTGATGGGTTTCATACAACCAGGTAAGGAACTTGAGTGTCTCGTTGATCTCCTGTCGGGCCGAATGTGTTGGGCCATGGGAGGTCTGCCCAGGCTGTGAGTTTCGGCGTAGGCGGTGCAGATGATGCCAGGTAGCGAACTGTTCGACGGGGGCTCGAACGGCTGGTTCCCGGGTCGCGTCGAGTTTGCAGGCCAGCCAGGTCTGGAAACGCGCGAGAGGTTCATCGCGTTGCGATAGTAGACCGTTGTGCTCGAGCAGGCTGCGCAGATGCGAGACCTGTCTGCTTTGCCCGGCGGCGTCCAAACCGTCATGGCTGAGCGGGATGTCCCCATCGGCCAGGCCGGTCAGCAGGGCCCGAACGGTGGGGGAGCGCTTCCACGAGAGGATGCTTTCGGGTCGGTCAACCGCGCAGAGGACTGTCACGATGGTGCCCATGGTCATCGGATCGGCGGCGCCGTCGACCATCAGTTCAGTGAGGTCGTCGCGAAGCGCGCAGCGAGCGCATTGCCCGCCCCGATACAACTGACCTTCAGCGTGGCAGGTTGCGCATCGGTAATTGCCGGAGATACCGGCGCATGACAGGCATACCGGTCGAGGATCCGTGTGGTTGACGCGGCCGGGTAGCACGCCATCGTGCCCGCAGCTGGGACAGATGCCGTGGGTGCGCATCGCGGTGTAGAAGCAGCTGTTGCACAGTCGATCAGCGGGCCAGTTCACGCGCAACTGGTTGGCCATTCGGTGACATCTGGTGCAGTGCAAGTCGCCGTCGCGGATTGGGGGTCGTCCGCGGCGCGCCGGTCGCCGGCTGGGATCAATCGTCATTGCGGATCACACGGGCCCGCCGTGGACGCACCGACTTGTTCAGTGCGACCACGTTCGGGGGCGCAGTCGTCGTCGACGAGGCGGCCTTCTTGCGGCGGACGTCGGTCGCGGTGACGGTGAGGAGGTCCTCGAGGCCGCAGCCGAAGATGTCGCACAGGGCAGCCAGCAGTTGCAGTGACATCCGTTCGGGCCGTTGATGGACGATTCGATACACCTGGGGCCGGGACAGCTCGATACCGCGTTCGGCGAGCCGCGGCATCAGGTCGGTGCTGTTGTGCATGCCATGGGCGGCCATGATTTCGGCCAGCCGCCAGGCATAGTCGACTTGTCGTTTCACGTGTCCTCCTGCTCGCCGGACGACAGTGCGCCCTCAATGGTGGAGTCCAGCACCCGGCGCAACGTGCGGATGCGGAAATCGCTGGATACGCAGGTGTAAAGCGCTGTGGTACTGGCGTGTTCATGGCCTAACTGGTCCTGGACGAACTTGGCGTCCCAACCATCTTCTATGAGGTGGGTGGCGTAGGAGCGGCGCAGCGAGTGCAAGTCCAGCCCGGCCGACAGCCCGAGGTGGTTGCAGTAGCGGCGGAACCGGCGCAGGAGGGTATCTTCGGACACCAGCGCCCCGCGCTCGCTGGGAAACAGATCGATGCCGTCATCCATGCACCGCTGTCCGTGTGCCAGCCAATCGGCGATCACCTCCGGCGTCCAATCGAAGACGGTCAGCACACTGCGGCGTTTGTGCGGGGACCCACGTTTTGCCTTGCCGTAACGGACATGAACCAACCCATAGCGTCCGAACTCGCGCCCGTGTGGATTACGGGCGAAGTCGACGGTTTGCAGGTGGCGAAGTTCGTTGAAACGCAACCCATACGAGTAGGCCAGCTTGAACATCACGGCATCGCGGTAGGCCGGCAACCAGCCCTTGCGTGCAGAAGCGGCGATCAACGCGACCTGGTCGTCGGCGTGGTCGAAGAAATCCTGCAGCTCGTTCTTGGTGAACGCCCGCTTGGTCGGCGACTGTTCGTTGTCTTGCACGTGTGCGGCAGTGTTCCACTCGAAGAAGACCTGGGCAGGGTGGGTACCGAATCTCTGCTCGCACACTCGGTCCCAGCCATAGTCGGGATGACTGACATACGAGCAGAACATCCGCAACGCGTTCTGATAACCGCGGATCGTCGACTGCCTGCGGCGCGATATCGCGCGCAGGTCACTAAAGAACTCCTCGACCATCGCCGCGGTCCAGGTCCACGGAAATTCGTTGGTATACGCCAGGAACCGCTCGACGAGCCGGATCCGCTGGCCGATGGTGTCGTGCGCAAGATTGCGGCACAACTGCTGATTGCGCCAACCGTCGAGCATCTCCTGAACCGTCTGCGCCTCGGGGTGAAGCAGCGGAACGGAGTCCACGACGTAGAAACGGCCACTCTTGTCGACGGGCAAAATGGCCTCCAGCGGTCTCGTTTGATGAATCATTGAATCAGTCAATGAATCATTACCACATCGCTGCACGTCAACGCCAGGCATTCGTATCAGTTGGTTGATCGCCTTCGGCGGACGGCGAAACCTACACTTGTGGCGTGATGCCACGAGGATGACGACACTGCTGCTCAGCGCCGATTTCGCACACGGAGTGCTCCACCCAGCTGCCAAACCGGACACGAGGCGATTGATTCATCTGATGCAATATGCAGACTAATATCATGGATAATAGAGATTATCCATGAACTGGAGCGGAACACGCTGGCGGGCAGCATGATTGGACCGTTAGAACCGTCACAGTGACGTATCGAGTGCGTACCATGGGCCCAGACCCATCTCAGCGCGGCCGCGCATCATGTCGGTCCTTCGCGCCGCAAGGACGCTACTGCGGCCCGTGATCCAACGGCGGCATCAGTTGGAGCAAGGCTCGGTTCCGGGTCGGTGGGCCTCGCATGCGCCTTCACCATAACGGAGATTATCGGCGTTTATTCTGGCGCGAAAAATGGCGGGACAACTAGCGCCTATACGCGCCATAGGCGTTAGAGTGCTGTGCATGGTGAACATCAGACAGACCCGAATGCGCACCGCGACCGACGCCCGCAACACGTTCAATGAACTCGTCGGCGAAGCCGAGCGCGGCATCATCACGCACATCGTGAAAGGCAGCCGCGTCGTAGCCCACCTGGTGCCTGCCGACGCCAGGATCATCGACGACACGGCATTGATCGAACTCATATTGATCTCCGTTGGCCAGAGCGAAGCGGACTACGCCGCTGAACATTGGCGCGGTGGGCTATCGCACGCCGGCGATTCGATCGGGCGACTTCTGGGCTGGGCGTGGCAAACCGACCGCCACGTCTTCTCTCGTGCGCTCGCGCACTTCCACGGCGCCCTGGAGCGAGCGATGCACCAGACAGTCGGTCGGCCGGACTTGGTCAGGGGAATCGAGACTGCGCTCGGGGTGCGCCTCAGCGATAGTGAAATCCGCGAAGTCTTGGAGTACCTCGCTGGCGACGAGTACTGGACCGACTACCGCCCCGCTGTCTCCGCCCCGTTCGAGCGGCTGGAGGACGACGCCCCAAAACGTCACGGTGACGAAACGGGGAGTGAGAGATGAGTTCTTCGGGTGTGCCCCGGGTGATTCGAGCCGGCCGGGCGGCAAGGGGCCGAACGTGAACACAGTTGCGTTGGGCGAGTTTCTGCGCGACCGAACCCAGTACATCACCGACTGCACCGACAACTCGGTGGTCGAATTGGCGGCGCCTTGGATCCACTACGAAAGTCAGGACACCTGTTTGACAGTGTCCGGCTGTCTGGATTGGCGAGGGGAGATCCTGATGTCGGCCATCGATGCGCACAGCCGCGCCCCCGACATCGCAGTCGGCGCGGTCCACTTCCTCATTCTCCAGCTGGGACACGAACCCGTCGCGGACGTCCTTGCCTTTTACGGTGAGCGCGCGGCCGCGTTCGCCGAACTGTTCGACGACAAGTGGCTCGTCGATGATCTCGATGAGAACGACCAGTTCACCGCGGGAATGCCGATCAGCGCCGTCCTCCTGGTCCTGGACGCCACGATGGACCCCCTCATGCCCGAGAGCCCGCTTCGGGCGTGGGCAGTTGCCCACATCGCCCATACGATGCTGCCCACCACCGCGGGGCTCGTGGCAATGTCGTCGTTCGCGCCGCCCCCCGCCGAAAGCCGGCCCGCACGCCGGCTCGTCTCGACCGACCACGTCGACCAGGACTGGCCACGCGTGGGCTGCATCAGCATCCCCGGCCACCCACAGTTCTTTGGGCAAGCAACCGCGTACACATATCTCGACGACGCGCGGGCCGCGCTGGACAACTGTCGCGAACAGACCATTCGAGTCCCCGTTGTCTGAGCCGGTTCCCAATGTGGGTGAAATCGGTTGCTGCTCAGGCGCAAAACCGCCCAGCGGCGATGACCGCGCGCTAGACCAACACGTCGGGCCGCCGGTGCGCTCATAATTCGAGGCTTGGCCCCCTCTTCACGTCTGGACTGTTGCTGGACTCGCCGTAACAGATCGGCATTCTGCTCGGCGCTCTGATACAGGCCCTGCGCCCAATTTGTCTCGCGGGCGGTGAGCTCGCGCGATGGGCGCACTTGCACAGTGTCGGCCAGCAGTGCCGTGAGCCGCCTGTAACGATCGCCAGTTGCGTGCCCATGAAAGCGTGCGGCGATGAACTCTGCACGCCGCTCATACAGTCGGCCCGCGCCCAGGTCGTAGCCGGCGTTACGGCACAGCGAGTGGAAGAACACGGTCTCGGTCCTTGAGTTACCTTCGCGGAACGGGTGTATGGAATCAATTGCACCCCAATAGGTTCCGAGGCGCGTAATGAATTGTTCCGGCGGTAGCCCGGTTAGGGCGTCCTCGGCTTGGAGTCGCGCGAAGACATATTCTGCGCTGTCACGGACCTGCGGACCCGGCCGGTATCGGTATTCGACTGTCGGCGCGTTGGGATCGTTGACGAGGAAGTTGACGACATCGGCATGCTTCTTGGTCATCGGGCCGTCGGGAACCGTGCGCGGAGTGCCGGCCCAGTCGTAGATGTCGCCGAAGGTGCGCCGGTGGAAATCACAGTAGTGTGCGAAATCGAAGGCACCGGTTCGGTTCTCGAGAACCTGTTCGTAGATGCGCACCGCCGAGAGCTGCGCTTCCACGAAGTTGAGCATCCGCTGATCGCGGATACCGAGTTTGTTGCGCAGGACGCCGGGAGCGTCCGGCCAGAAGTAATCCTCCCAGCGGCGGTGGTCGTTCACCTACACAGGCTGCGAGCTGCCCGCGAAGTGAGCGATTATCGCCTCGGCTGCCTCATCGCCGGTGAGTTCACCGCGGCCCATCTTGTCTGTGACGTCGCGGGTGAAGGGGTCCAATTCGTGGCCGGCAAGCGCCAGTGCGGTCTCAGTGACCGTCGCGGCTTCCTGCGCCGCTGCGCTCGTTCGATCCGTCATAACAAAACAGTATATCGGCGGACCACCGGATATCCGGACATCAAAATCGTCCGATCGGGCCTGATCAGTTCATCGTCGCGGTGGCGAGGACAGGGTGGCGATACCCCTCCCGCCCACGTGGCCGATCCGTCCAAACCGGCCACGGCGTGATTCGCGACGCTGCACGCCTGTGCCCAAAATTCGTGCAGAACGCTACCTGCGCTCGGCCCGACAATAAGAACCACACAGGTCTTGTCAGTGCCCATCGCGATAATCGCCGCAAGGCGATAGGAGTTCACACATGAGCAGCGCCAACCCGCACACCGCTCGCGAGAACACCGCATTCAACATACGGCGCGACGCACGCTACGCCCTTGACTGGGTCGAAAAGCAACAGAACCTGCCCGACACTCCAACGAAGCCGGCCGCTGTGGCCGCCGCGTGGCGGTTCATCCAATGGTGCGCGGACACCAACACCCAGCTTCTCACCGATCCGCAGCCCGACGTGGACGACGTCGTTGCACAGTGGCGGCGGGAAGCAGTCGCCAGCGACATCTGCGTCATCCCCGAAACCCGGCACCTCTGCGGACTGGTCGCGGTCGGGGCCGCGATGTACGCAACCGGGGCCATCGTCTTCGGCAGTTACCTGCTCGCAGCGCTGATACTTACCTGCGCAGCGCTTCTCGCGGTGTACCGCGTAACAGCCACCCCGCGCCTAGCCGTCGGCCCCGACGCAAAACACACCAACGTCGCACACACTGCCGACACCTACCGAGAAAGGCACATGTGATCGTGACTGATCGGTCCTTAACCCGCGGACAAGCACGCCAGATGAGCCGGGACTTCGACCGCGTCGGTGTCGGTCTTTCCGCCCATCGGCTGCGCGAAATCAGTGCCGGCGCCCCGGCCGGCGACGACGAGGTGGCCAACATCGACTTCGCGTTGCTGGCCACCGGGATCGCGCACGAGGAACGGCAAGAACGCCTCGCCCAGCTACAGGCGAGCAATAGCCGGCTGATTCGTCTCAACATCGCCCTAGCGTGGGTGCTGCTCGTGCTCATCGCCGCGGGCCTGGTCCTCACCGCCCACCATGACTTCCTGACATGGTTCACCGCCGGCGGCAGATGATTGGCGTGCTGCAAGCGCACCCTCTTGGTGACCACCGTCGCCTGGCGCTCTAACCGCCCTCCCCCACGAGTCGACAAGCCCATCCAACGAACGTCCGGTAAACCTAAGTGGTGGAGGAGATTTGATGACAGACCCGAAGCCATCAGGCCCATGGTGGCACTGGGCCATCCTGGCCCTCTTGTTCCTGGGCGGCGGGATCCACTGGCTAATCGATCCGCCCGTCAACCACCTTGGCAGCTACGCTCTTGCTCTGCTCATGCTCGGGATCGCCGCATCTGCAAGCCGGAACGCCTGGGTGCTGATCCGGCGACGACACCTGCCCCGTGATCTTGGCTCCGACACCGAGCAGCCCCGTTAGTCCCGCAAAAGGTACCTCCGAGACAACCTGACAGACGCCAACGAGCAGAGGACTGATGGACGACTTGAGAGATAGCTCCGAAGAGTGGGCCACGACAGCTATCGCGCCGATCGCACCAGGAATGCGGGTCAGCCGCACAGCGCCGATCGTAGCCATCCTCGTGCAAAGACACATCACCGAGGGGACCGAGAGGACCGTGCTCGGCTACGCCGACCAACGGGGTCGTGTGTGGCCAACCGGTACCGGCGAACTCATCGAGATGGACGGTGTGTGGCTCGCACCCTCACGCAGCGAACACCAAACTTGAACCGGCCGCCGGCCGCGAGCTGCGCTATTCCATGACATTGGTTACGCGGTGTGGTCATCCAAACGACGAATTGCACATGGTCGCTCTGATTGAATGAGACCGTACGTGATGAAGGAAGACAAGGCGGCGGCGAGTTATGGCTGGTACCAATGGGCCTGCTGGCCGCGCCGGTCGACCAGCACCGCAGTGGCTACGGGCGCTAGCGATCGGGCTCGTTGCCAGGGTCCAGAATCGAGGGATGACGCTCACCGTCGCGGCCGCCGAAGAGATTGTGGCCGACCGTATTACGGCGCTTGCCACGACACTTCGCATCACTGAGCGCAGCGCCCGTACCTATATCGACCAGGACGCCCTCGACGGGATGGCCGACGGCCTTGTGGAGTCCTTCGCCGACGAGGAGCCCGGCGCAGACCTCTTGACGCTGCCTCGCAATGCAGCCCTCAGGGTTTCTGGCGTCGGCCGCCTCGTCGCCGCACTCGCCCAGTGCGCCCTCTTCTTCGAATCTTATGAGGATGTGGACGAGGCTCTGAGCCGCAGCCGCGGCCACGAGATTTCGGAACTAATCTCGATGCTCGGGCTGATCCAAGCCGGTCATGGGACGGGAGATGCCGTCTATGCCCCGCGAGCACTGTTTGTCAGGGTTTCACGCATCCTCGAAGGCGTCGCTGGGCTCACTTCCGACCCGGACCTTAGTCATGCTCTACGAAGCGACGCCATCATCGCCGATGCGGGGTCCAAAGCTCATCGATGGTCGTCGTGGTCTGCTGCGGTGATCGAGCTGGCAGGCCGGACCGACTCCGCCGCGGACACTCAGGACTGGGATCCTGCGGATGTTGCATCCAAACTCAACGAATACCCGTGGGTCGTATGGCATCTGACCCTCAACGATCCGGACAGATTGGCCGGCGAGGACGTCGCCGACCGCACCAAAGAGACCGCCGAGCAAGTGGCCGACCTCTATGGGTGCGAATACGAGTCCTGCGTTGATGATGACGAATACCCAGACGGCACCAAGTACTACAGGTGGCTGATCGCGGTGAAACAATCCGAGCACCGAACGCCCGTGCACTCGCTCCCGAAGCCAGTCAGCGACGTCCCACAGGTAGTAGGCGAGCTTTATGCGAAACTCTGCGCCATCCTTCCCGAGGAACTCCGAGGCGGAGATGCATGGGCAGCAGGCCCGGACCTCTACGCCACACACGTTCGAAATGCGGACGATCGCGGGTAATCACCCGACACTGCCCACCCCCAACGTTGTGCGCGGTCATGTTGTGTAACCAACGTGGTGGAACACAACAGCTAGCCGGACTGAATCGTCACGTCACGCAAGGGTCGGGAGGTAACATTCGTCCGGCTTGCCGTGCTGCCGATCAGTAAATTAGGCCGCTGCGCTGCTCGGTGATCCTGAAGTGGCGCCGCTGGATTCACCAGACGTCGCGCTACTGTCCGCCGAAGGCGGGGAGTCGCTTCGGTGTCGCCCCACCGAGGACGGCGACGACTCCGAAGCCGTCGTGCCCGAGGCATGCCTTCCATATGAATCGGACTGCGAGGCGTCGGTGACGGCGCGCGCGTGCGTCTTGGCAGCCGCTTGGCCTGCGGCCTCGGTGGATGATTTCGCACGGGGTGAACCTACGGGCGCAGCGTCCTTCTTGGTGGGTGTGGCGGTGGACTCTGCGGCGGTTGCTGCGGCGCCGGCGGCGCCCCCCGTGCTTGCCGTCGACGGCGAGTCGGGATCGCGTTTGTCGGTAGAGGTCTCGGCGCTCGGCGCCGCGGCGGAGGCCTCGGAGTCGTTGGTCGTCGCGGTGGGGCTGCGCGGCGCTGTGTCGGTCGTCGGTTCGGCCGGCGCTGGCTCGTCGAGGTTTGTCGTCGCCCCTGTGGCGGATTCCGCTGCGCTGGTGACAACGTCGGCTGCAGCTGCTGAGTCGGCAGGCTCTGCGGTTGATGCGGTGGAGCTTGCCGGCGCCGGCGTTTCCGTGACGTCCTCGGCCGTCGCGAGGGTGACCAGTGTTGTGTGTCGCTCAGCGTCTGGCAGTGCCGCCGGGTCCTGCGCGGACGCGGTCACCGCGTGGGGTGCGGCGGTGGCGGAATTGAGGATTCCGCCGATGGCCTGGCCGAAGTCGATCGCGGTTGCGATCGTGTCGAGGGCGGCCGAGGTGGTGAATGCGGCGATGTTGACCGCGCCGGAGACGGCGGTGGCCACTGCGTAGGGCAGCCCGGACACGAAGGGCGGCAGGCCGGCGGCTTGCAGCAGGCCGCTGGCTGCGGTGGCCAGCCCACCGGTGAAGGAGTTGATGACGTCGGCGGCTGTGCCGGTGAGGTCCGCGGCGACGCGAAATGGCAAGGAGGCGAAGGAGCTTACCGTGCCGATGACCGACTGGACGGTGGCGGCTCCCGCGCCGACGAGGATCGAGATCGCGTTGGTGTAGCTCGCCGGGCTCAGCGGTGCAGCGCCGATCGCGATGATGGCGTTCTGCAGTGCGCCCGGGACCGAGCCGTTGCCCAGCCAGGTCGTCGCCACTGAGGCGGCGCCGCCGGCGACGCGTCCCAGCGTGAACGTCGCAGCGTCGGCGGCTGCGGAGGTGAGGCCGGTGACGGCCGCCAGCGCGGCGCTGACGGGTGCCGAGACGATGCCCTGCACTGCGGTCAGCGCGCCGTCGATGAGGGCCACGTCGGTGAGCGTCTTGCCCGCGCCGAGGAGGCCGTTCACCAACGACAGCGCGTGGCCGATCTGGGCGCTGACACCGTGCACCAGAGTGCTGGCGAGTCCGACACCGTTGGTGGTGAGGCTTGCGGCCACGTTGATGCCGCCGCCCAGGGCCAGGCCGACGATGCCGATCGGCGTGGTCAGCAGGCCCAAATAGCTTGCGGCGGATAATGGGTCGTTGAGGACGTTGGCGACGGCTTGCGTTGCGGTGCCCAGAGATCCGGTGACCGTAGAAGTCAGCAGACCGGCCACCTGGCCCGTCGTCAGAGTGATGGTGTCGCCCGCCGTTCCCACCGACCGCGCGAGTTCGGACAATCCGCCGGCAGAGGCGGCCTTGAGCGCGATCAGGACCGACCCCAGTGTGGGATTGGCGCCGGCCGCTGCGATGAGGCCGTCCCACAAGCTGTTGTTCAGTCCGGCCGCTGAGTTCAAGGCATCGGTCAGGGTATGACCGGAGACGTCGACCACGGACGTCACCGTGGAGGTCACCGAGCCCATGGCGGCGTTGAGGTTCGCTACTAGCGCCGCGACGTCGGCCGGATTGATCGTCGCCGCGAGATGGACCTGAGAGGCCGATACATGCGGGAACGAGATTTGTTGATGCGCGCCGGGGGCGACGACAACCGGCGTCAAGGCGATGGTGCTTGCGGCGGTCACCGCAATACCGGCGTTGAGATAGGAGCGGACGGAAAGTTCCATGAAAGCCCTCCAAAGGCACACGGCGAAAGGGATTAGGGAAGCTCGAACCCGCAGTGCAGAGCCCTTGTCAGCAGATTCGAACCCGCCTAAGTGTACGCTATACAACTCCGATATACGCCGCCGTTAAGATACTCTTCATTCACGTTACAGCTGGTGTGCCATGACTCTGTTCTTCGATGATGAACAGCCCCCGCACGGTCGCCGTATGACCCGCCGCGTCCTGCGCGGGTTCGACGCGCACGCGTTCGCAGCGGTGCGCCGCCGCGCCGGCATCAGCGTCAGCGACCTCTCCCGGCTGTCGGGCGCCTCGTTGAGCACCCTCCATCACTGGGAGGCCGGCCGGCGCACACCACAGGTCGACATCCTCGCCACCGTGATGAAAGTTCTGCAGGCTCCGATCGACGCCGTCGTGCTCATCGCCCCCGAGCAGCGCTACCCAGGCGATTGGCGCGTGATGAGCGGCCTCACCCAACCCCAGGCTGCCGCGCGCGCACAGCTGTCCACCGCGATCCTGCAGCGCATCGAGCGTGGTGAGTATCCACTGTCCGACAAGAACGCTGAAGCTCTTGCCGGCGTGCTCGGCATCAGCGCCACCGAGTACCACGCCGCCTATCAGCGAGCCCGGCAGCGGCCGGCGGGCGCACCGAGTTAGCCGCCGCCCTTCGGTCGCCACTACCGCTCGCTAACGAAAGCGCAGGGCCTGTTAGTTGCCGACTCCCGAGGAGCGGGACGGATCGGGCACCCACCATCCGGGCATGTATTCCACGTAGCCCCACGGGGCCAGCTGGTCGGGCCCCACCTGGATGACGTCGCGGACGTCGATGGGCTGCTGCGGTGGCGGCCACGGTGAGGACACCCAGTTCCCGTCCGGGTGGGGAACGCCGATGCCGGGAGCTATCTCCTGATAGCCCCAGGGGTACAGCGCGTCAGATTCCGGATCGATCACCCGAACATCGCCGATCTCCAGGGGATACTGCGCCGGTGGCGGCGGGGGTACTGCAAAGCCCGGATTGTCCGGCGCCGGGTACCACAGATTCGGCCCGACCTGCACGCTGTTGGCGGGGGCCAGCTCCCCCTCTGGCACGTAGACGATCTTGGTGACATCGAGCCAGTACCGCGGATCCTTGCCGTGCGGCGGTTCTTCACCCGGGTTGTCGGTCGGCAGGTCGTCGGCCGGCGCCTGAGGCATCCCGCCGCTGCCGTAGCTCAGTGAACGCACTTGCCCGGCGGCCTGGCTGGCTTGCTGCTGGGTCGAGGCCGTGACGGACTGCGCTTGGGCAACTTGAGCGCGCAGCGCCTTAAGCACCATCATTTCCTCGGCCGGCGTGCGTGCCGCCGCGGCGGCTTCGGCGATCGAGCGCGTTCGGGCCACGATCGTGTCCATTTGGCGCGCGCCGCCCTGGGTGATCTGTGCCGCGCTGCTCAGCTGTGATTCCAAGGCGGTGTCCGTGCGGCCGGCAGTGCTCAGCTCGCGGTTCTGCTTTTCCACCACCGTCGCGTGGCGATCGACCAGCTGCCCAGACAATCCCGACATCTGCTGGCCGGCGCTCATGGCAGAATCGGCAGCCGACTGCAATGGCGCTCCCGCCGCGCTGACCGGCCCCGCAGAACCGAACAGCGAGCGGGCACGTTCGACCACCGCGAGCGCCTGGGCCGCCTCAAGCTGAATGGACACGTCTTCGATTATCGGTCATGTGAGGGCGGGATGAACATCAATCTTCGACCAGTGGCGACACCTGCGACCATTGCCGGCTCCCGCGAGGCTCTATCCCTACACTCCCAAACCATCGAACAGTTACGCCCATGACTGCGGCCGATCGCGGCGCAGCCGCCGACCAGCCTCCCGAAGACACCCCCAGGACAACGCCCGACCGCTCGACGTCATCACCGCCAACTCACATCGCGAGCTACCGCGTCGAGCGTGTCCTGGCCAACGGCGGGATGGGTGCGGTGTACCTCGTGCAGAGTCCGACCCTGCCCCGCCGCGAAGCCCTCAAGCTGCTACGGGCAGACCTGGCACACGACGCCCACATACGTACTCGGTTCCTCCACGAAGCCGACATCACAGCCGAACTCGAACATCCCAACATCGTGCGCCTGTTTAACCGCGGTGAGACCGACACAGGCCAGCTCTGGATCACTATGGAGTACATCCAGGGAACCAACGCCGAAATGGCGCTGCACGACGGGACAATGACGCCGGCGCGCGCACTGCACATCATCACCGAAGTGGCCCGGGCCCTGGACTACGCCCATTCCCGCGGCGTCGTTCACCAGGACATCAAGCCGTCGAACTTTCTGCTCGGTCAGACACAACCCGGTGGGCCCGAACGCGTCGTGCTCAGCGACTTCGGCGCGGCACTGACTTCACAAAACACCGAGCTGGCCGCGGGCGGCCCCATGACCGCCACCCTGGCCTACAGCGCGCCCGAAGTCATCACCGGTGAACCCCTTGACGGACGTGCCGACGTCTACTCCCTGGGGTGCACCCTGTTTCGACTGCTGTCCGGGGTACACCCCTACAACGCCGCCCAAGGGGTCCCTGCCACCGTGAAAGCCCACCTCGACGTCGCCCCGCCCCGACTGTCCGATCGGCTGTCGTGGGCTTCCCCTCAGCTCGACACCGTCATCGCCAAAGCACTGGCCAAACGCCCCGCTGATCGTTACCGCACCGCAGGGGCCTTCGCTGCCGCCGCAGTCGATGCCGTCAAACCCGGAAGCCGTGGCTCCTCGCCCATCCAGGCGCGCACGTCACTCACCCGCCGGGTTGAATCGCCACCCCCAACAAGGCACACAGAGCGCGACGACAACGGCAGCGCAGCTGATTTCATCAACCTTCTCCCCCACACCCGGCCGGTCGGCTCGCAGCGACGCAGACTGGTCGTGGCCAGCGCGCTCGCCGCGGTCCTCGCGCTCCTCGCGGCGGTATGGGTCGTCGGCAGCAGCTCCAACTCCCCGCTCAGCGTCACGCCCACGACGACACCTACCGAAGTCAGCGCCCCGCCCGGCGAGGCGTTAGACCGGCTCAGGCGAATGCTGCCGGCCGGTTACAACCCGGGAACCTGCAAACCACAATCGTCCACCGCGGCCGCCGGCGTGATCACCTGCGGAAGAAACTCCGACCCCGGCGGGCCCGGCACCGCCACGTATACCCTCACCAGCTCCCCCGAGGCGCTGCGCGCCGCGCTAAATCAGGTGATCCAGACGACGACGGTCGTGATTTGCCCAGGCAACATCCAATCTCCCGGGCCCTGGCGGCGCAATGACAGCCCCACCATCACCCGTGGAACCGTGTTGTGCGGCCTGCACAACGGACGCCCCCGTGTCGTCTGGACCAACGAAGCCGAGCACCTCCTGGCCGACGTGCAATCACGCTCCCCCACCGACCCTCCGCTCGACCAGCTCTATGCCTGGTGGGGGTCGCACTCCTGAAGCGGGCAACGCCTGCGGCGGCCCCACGGCGGCAGCGTTGCTCACGTCAGTCGAGGTGGCGGTCGACGTCCATCCGTTGGTGCAGTATCCGAACCACGTCGATGACGTCGGAGCCGGCAAGGCGGTAGTACAGCGTGTGCGAACCCACCGCATGCCTTCGGTAGCCGGCCCGCACCTCATCGCAGGCCCGACCGATCATCGGATTCTGCACCACTCGTTGGATCGCGCGCTCGATCTCCCGAACGTACTTCTCTGCCTGATCATCACCCCAACGCTCGCAGGTGTAGTCCCAGATCTGTTCCAGGTCCAGCTGGGCCGCGGGCGACAGAACATGCCGGCTCACTGTGAGGGAGGGTCCTCGGTCCGCTTGCGTGCAACGAACTCATCGAAATCAAAAGGCGTTGACTCCCCACTGCGTTCACCGTCGACGAGCGCCTGGCGCAGCGCGCGCAACCGCGTTTCGCGATCTTCGAGCAGCCGCAGAGCGGTGCGCACAACGTCGCTGGCCGACCGATAGCGGCCCGAGGTGACTTCTTGCTCGATAAACGCGCTGTAGTGCTCATCGAGGCTGAACGAGGTGTTCTTACCCACGACAACATGTTACCAATTCTTGGTAGCGAGTGGGACGGCGGCGGCGGAGGTGTAGGCTCCCAGCTGCCATGACATCTGGCCCGCCGCTCCCTGGCTGTTTCGCACGTTGTCTCACGCTGGTGGCCGTTGGGTTGTCTCACGCAGCGGTTCATTTCCTGCGGCAATACGTTTCGATCAGCCGACGAAGCATCGCGTGACACCATCTGCACCACGCATAGCAAGCTCGCCGCGCGCACTCGATCGGCTGCCGGGATCGATCAAAATCAGGTCAGGCGTTGATAGTGTTTGGCTGGGTATGGCGGGTTACAGAGCTGCTGCAGACGTGGACCTTGACCTTCCCCAGCTAGTCGCGGCCCGAATCCTGCACACAAGCGTCTAGCAAATCAGTCGGGGGGCTGCTCGCGCTTACTCTCGACACTGGTCTCAGCGCCTTGGTTCACACGAAGACGATTCTGTCATTCCGCAACAGTAAACGGGGACGCGATTTTATAATCGCGACTATGAGGGGTTGGGAAGTGGCGCTGATCATAGTGGCGGGCGCCGTCCTTTTAATGGTGTTCTTGGGACCACCGCTTCGTAGGTGGATTATTCGATTACCCGAAATCATCGCATCACCTGTCCTCGCGGTCGCGACGGGCGCGATCGTCAATGTATGGACAAATGTAACCAATTCCTTCAACGACGGAGTGCCAATAGCCCGCGCAATCCAGGACCAATTGCTGCTCGGCGTTCCAGCGGTCAGCCTATTCTCACTTGCGCTTTTTAATACTATCGTTCGGGCACGGCAAAAGAAGAGTACCGAACAAGGATTGAAAGAGGCACACGACCAGGCAGTTCAGCAACTGCAGGGGGAACACCAGCGGGAGTTACAAGAAGTCCGCAGAGTCAATCGGCAAGAGTGGCAGCAGTTCATCGGAGAAGACTTTGAAAACCTCCTGTTTGCGGTTGGAACTACGCTCTCACAGTCAGACCCTTCGAAACGGGATCGATGGATCGAGCGTACGCAAACCATCGCGGTATGGGCAGCTTCGCAATTTGTAGGGAGGCTCCAGACGCGGGTGCGGGCATGCCTGTACCGTCACGACGAAACACAGAAGACACTCTCACCCATGCACGGCCTCTACTCGGGAGGTCGTCCATGCAGACGGCACTTTGATGAACACCACCCGACCTATCGGAGCATCGTCAACGACGGCGAGCCCGTTGTAAGGCTGGAAATTCCCGAGGAAGAGGTTGAACGCGACAACCTCAGTTACAGGGGCTTCATCTCGCATCCAATCCGGGTTCAGGGGCAGGACAGGGTCTTCGGCGCGCTGATGGTCGACTCGGCAAACCCGGGCGACCTGGACGACATGGTTGACTTGGGGAAGGTCGCGGTCCTCGCCGCCCTTCTTTCAGCAACTTTCTTCGCGCGGAACAACCCCGGTGCTCTCTGAGACGCGCGGACGGACGGTAGAATTGAACCGCACAAAGCGACGCTACGCTTCGTGTTGAGCGAAAGGACGGATGTATGGGGCACAAGGATGACGAGGTCAACCTGCTGCTGGAAGACCCCAAGAAGTACATCGAAAAGCGTGAGCGCGAGTTGGCGCGCATTGGCTACGTCCGGCCATCGCCCGATGCTGTACGGCGGCCCGGTGATTCACGTTCTTCCTAGCATCGACAACCTGCAGGAATTATCTAGCGCGAAAGCGCATGGCGCTGGGCCGAAATTCATCGATATGAAAAAACGGCGATTGCTACCCGCCTAAGATCTGCTGTTATTGCGCCCGTAAGTAGCTGGGCTCACGGTGTCGTCGGGGAACACCCGCACCGTCCGCACATCCGATCCCGGACGCAGCCACGCCGGCCAGGAATCATCGCGAGGAATGCTGTGCCCCCGTTTGAGAAAATGATGCGCCACGGCCCGAAGAATTGCATCTCTCGGCGACGTGGCACGACGAACGACAGTGGTGGCGTGGAGGATGCGATGCGAGCGCGCTAGCGGCTCTTCCGAAGCACGCGCACTTTTTCCTTTTTGATCAACGGAGCGCCCTTGGGTCCCTTGACGTAGTCGGTGATGTATTTGGGTTTGCGCTGACTGTTATTCGGGCCGCAGGGCTGCTGGCGCCAGTGCCCCTCCACCGGCCAGCGATGGCTGTACGTGCGCCCCGAATCGCCGGCCTGCTGGTCGGTGCCGCGGTCGCTGGCCCGGGCGCGCAGTTCGACGATCGTCACCGTGGACGGCTCGCGCACCGAGGGCGGGTCGGCGGTGTCATCGCCATCGCGATCGCGACGGCCAGCGGCCGCTCCCCCGGGCCCCAGTGTGTGGGTCTCGGCGACATTGGCTTGCGCCATCAGCAGCCACGCCACCCCGAGCGCACTGACAAACGGGTGCTGATCCTCAGAGCCGTTGGCCTCCTCGGTACGCCGGCGCTGCGGGTGAACCACGATGGTGTGGGCTGCCCACAGCGGAGTCGAGACCTGGAAAGGCTTGATGAGCTCCTGATGCTTGGTGAACCTGCTGGCCGGCGTCACCTGTAAGGCTCCGTCAGGGCGCAGCCACCACCACACCGCATCCCACGGAATGTCCACCGTGGAAGTCTGTTTGGGGCCGTAGGGCACCTCGCCGGCGGGCTTGGCCCAACACAGCAAGCCGTTGGGCGCGGGGAACGCCAACGCGGGCGTCCACTCTGGCAGGGAGAGCGCGGCATTGCGGACGACGTCGACCATATCCCTTGACACCCAATACAACTGGGCATCGCGCAAGGCATGCGCTTCGGCTTCCATGACCGCGATCGCCGAGGCCAGTTTGTCCTGCAGTCGCTGCATCCGACGGTCGCCGACCCCGATGCCATCGGAAGTCAGTGCCTCCGAGTGGCGCGTTATCGTCAGATCCAAGGCGTTGCACCAGTGCCGGCGAATATCGGGGACGCTGGGAGCGGCCCACGGTGCCGACCTGCGAGAGCGGCTCACCGGCAACCGCTAACTGACCGCATCAGCGAACTCCATGATCACCGCAGCTTGCTCCTCGAGCAGCGAAGCGAACTTCGGCGCCGACAGTAGTGTCGCCGACGCCGCCAAATCATCGGCCACCTTGCGCAAGTCCGTGGCGGCCGCGCGCAGCTCGGCCAGCTGAACATCGCTGCTCACCGGGGTCGGCGTGACATACGTCAGCACCGCCCGCAGCTCGGGGAACCGGATCGCTTCACAGCCGTGGCGCTCGTGGACTAGCTGTTCTTCACGGGCAGGTTGTGAACGCGTAGGCGGTCGATCGGTGTCTTGCTCTTGATGCCGGTGTGGGGTCTGTGGTGATTGTAGTAATGCAGCCAGCTCTGGTAGGTCGCTGCGCGGGCTTCATCGGATAAGTAGGTGTCGGCGTAGGCCCATTCCTGGTTGAGGGTGCGGTTGAATCGCTCTACCTTCCCGTTGGTTTGCGGCCGGTAGGGGCGGGTCTTCTTATGGGCGATGTCGGCACCTAAGGTCTGAGCGAAAAGCTTTGACCGGTAACACGATCCGTTATCCGTGAGGACCCGTTTGACCACGATGTCATGCTCACCGAAAAAGGCCTTGGCGCGCTCCCAGAACGCTGATGCGGTCTCCTTGCGTTCATCGGCGAGGATCTCGGAGTAGGCCAGCCGGGAGTGATCGTCGACGGCGTGGTGCAGATAGGCGTACCCGCGGCCGCGCTTTTTGTTGTGGCGATTGCCGACCGTACGACCCAGCATGCGATGCCCGCCCCCGTCGGGGATACGACCGAGCTTCTTGATGTCGAGATGGACCAAATCTCCGGGCGCCGGGTGCTCGTAGCGGCGCGTCTTGGGCTGGCGCACCGGCAGACCGCTGGCCTGGTCCAGATCACGCAGCAGCGGCATCCGGTAGCGGCGCAGCACCGCCTCGACAGTCGAGCGTGGCAGTCGTAGGTGAGCGGCGATACGGTGCGGGCCCCAACGGCGCGTGAAGCGCACCTTGATGATCCGGCGTTCCCGACGCTGGGCCAGCTGTCGCGGGCTGCGATGCGGCCGACTGGACTGGTCGTTCATCGCGTCCTGGCCGCCGGCGCGGTAACGGTCGGCCCACTTTTTGGCCGTGGCGCTCGAGCACTGGAAGCGTTCGGCGGCCCGGGCATAAGTCCATCCGTCATCGACGACACAGCGAGCCAGCCGCAACCGGCCCTTCGGAGTCAAACAAGCATTAGCGTGGACCATGAGGACCTCTCGGTAATCGATGTGCGTGTGGTAACCACACCGATACCGGAGGTCCTCACCTATTCGCGCTCACCACGCCGTTCACAACCTGTCAAAGAGCTACAACTAGCCGGGCCAAGGTTCGCTCGGTCTGGGCCCAACTGCGCATCTCGGATTCGAGCTGGGCGGCGAGCACATGCAGCGCGGCGGGGGTGATGAACGCGATCGTGCGCTCGCGATGGCTGCCATAGGTCCGGACGGTTTCAGCGATGTCGCGGACGTCGGTAATCAGCTTCGCGAGGTGAGCCACATCGACTCGGACGTTGTAACCAGCCATAGCAGCGATCTTAAGGTCGGCCATCAACGCCCAGCTGCACCGATTTCCATCTCGCAAGTTCGCAACGCCCGACACCCAGGCTGAGGCGCTGGCACAACCAGTGCCGATCCGTGCCGTGCCCCACAACGCAGGCACCTCACCACCCTCGCGGCCCGCCGCTGTTTGGGGCTTGCCTTCTGGCCCTCCGATTGTGGCCGGCGGAACGCTGCGCGCAAGGCCACGGCGTCGCTGCGCTCCGGCCCGCCCGGACCTTGCACTCCACGTCCCTATACCGGCCCGAATCTCCAGTGCCAGAAGGCAAAAAGAACGGGCGGGAGTGAGCCATGACCACGCAGCAGCACCACCAGCAGGGCAGCCTCTTTAACAACACCCATGCGCATCACCCCCGGCACGTGCTGTCCTACGGTCTGGGATTAGACAGCACGGTTATGGTGACACTTCACTGCTGTCGCAGAGGTCCCTAGCCAACGCCAGCTTCGCTGTGTTTGGCGTGTTCAGATCCCGGAGGATCTCAACCTTGCTCATGTACAAGACGTCACCGGTGAGAGCGCTCGGCGCACCTGGGCTCGGCGGTGACGAAGCCCAGGTGCTGCGTCGTGCCGGTGTAGGCGACGGGCTGCCGTTCCTACTCGGCCCCGACGGCTCGTACGACCTGGAGTTGAACCGGTTCGTGCGCGAGTTGGACGGGTGGGGTGTGCGCTCGGAACACACGAGAGAGGCGTACGCGCGTGATCTGATGTTGTTCGGCCGCTTCCTCCACGAGCACCGTGGTGGACGGTCCATCTGGGACGCCGGCCAGGACGATCTGCGCGCCTACAAGCGGGCGCGGCGGCGGACCAAGGGCTTCACGGTGTCCGCGTCGACCTGGAACAGGTTCATCGCGGCGCTAGACAAGTGGGTCAAGTGGGCGATACACGAGGAGCTGATCGAGGCCCAGCCGTTCCGCATGGTGGAGAAGACGGTGTTGACGCCCCGCGGGCTGGTACGGGTGCTGTTCAATGCCGAGCGCGAGGTCGAGGACAGCGCCGGGCCGGTGCGGTTCCTGGCCTACGAGGACTACCTGGTGTGGCGGGACGTCGGGTTGCGTGGCCAACTACCCGACGGCTCGCCGGACCCGAGTTGGCGCGGTCGGCACGGCGAGCGCAACGCGGTGTTCGCCGACCTGTTGGTCTGCACCGGGATGCGGCTGAGAGAGGCGTCGAGCCTCCTGGTCACCGAGGTACCGCCGCTGGCGCAGCGGCGGCTGACCGGAGACCTGAACCTGCCCGCGACGATCACCAAGCGCAGCCGGCCGAGGACGGTTTTCGTGTCGCGCCGCGTGCTGCGCGACCTGCACCACTACGTCGACATCGAACGCGACGAACTGGTCGAGCGCCGCCGGGCGGCCGGGGCTTACGGGTGTACGGACGCCTGGATGGGAGTTCGCTCCGCCGGCAAGACTGCGCTGACGCTCGTCGAGGATGGCCGCTCGCGGCCGTACTCGCGGGTGACGATCGAGGAACGGCAGCGACTGTGCCGGGTCGGCGACGACGGTCCGGGTGGTCCGTTGTGGCTGTGGCTCGGTGAGGACGGCTTGCCGCTGTCGCGGTCGACGTGGCAGGCGGTGTTTCGGCGAGCCAACGAACGGTGCGCCCGGTTCGGCCTGGACCTGGTGGTCCATCCGCACGCCCTGCGTCACACATTCGCCGTGCACATGCTCGGGCTGCTGCTGCGCCAGACCGTCCGCGCGTTGCGCATGGAGCCCGGCGAGACCCTGATGAGCCAGCAGGTGAAACGGCTGCTGGTCGGCGACCCGCTGCGCAAGTTGCAGCTACTGCTCGGCCATCGCCAGCGCGAGACGGTCTTCGTCTACCTCGACGTCCTGGACGAGGCGCAGGAGATCGTGCTGTCCGCGCTGCGCGAATGGGATGAACAAGCCGAAGCGCTGAGCAGGGTCCGGCTTGAGGATGGTGCTGCCGCGTGAACCGCACCGAGGGTGCCGGCTCCGGTCGCCGTGGCCGCTGGGCGGCTTTCCCGACCGAGGAGCAGATGCCCGCGCAACCCGCTCCTGTCCCGGACATCGGTCCGCTGGTGCTCCGGCTGCACCTGGATGGCGCCGACCGCACGTTCGACATGTCCGCGTGGCCATGCCCGCGGTTGACCCGCCAGCTTGCCGCGACGCTGCGCACGGTGGCCGCCGACGGACCCGAATCGAGTTACCAGGCGTTCAAGGTGAACCTGTTCTCGGTGCGGAAGTTCGTGCGGTTCATCACTGGAGCCGAACCGCAGAACGCCACCGAGGTCGAGTTCAGTGACCTGGAGGCCGAGCACATCGACGCGTTCGAGCAGGCGCTGATCGCCGAGTACGGACCGGACAGTGACCAGCCGCGCATCAGCATCGGTGTGGTGGTCCGGCTGCTCCGCGTGGCGTTCGACGCCAGCCCCACGACGTTCGATCCCGACCTGGCTATCCGGCTGAGGTTCCTCGGACGGGAAACCCGTGCCCGTCAGACGAGACCCTTGGATGCCTACCCGCAGAACGTGTTCGAGGCGATCAGGAACGCCGCGCTGGCGGATGTCCGCGCGATCGCGCGCCGAATACAGGATGGCGAAGCCCGAGCCGCGACGGGCCAGGACCCGAACGTCGGCGGTTGGGATGTGATCGAGAACGTGCTGTGGCACATCGCCCGTCACGGGCCTGTCACGATGCAGTTCCTGCGGCCCCTGGTCGGCAAGAGGCTGGGCAACGGGCGCCCGCTCAACGCGGCGCTCATCCTCACTCGGGAGGACAACGTCGTGTTCCTGATCCTGCTGATCTGCATGACCGGGCTTGAGCCGGAGTGCGCCAAGCGGTTGCAGGCCGACTGCTTGACCAACCCGGCCCGCGGGTTCGTGAGTGTCAACTATGTCAAGCGGCGCGCGCACGGTCGCCGGATCTCTAAGTCCATGCGGGTCAGCGATGGCGGTGCCCTGCACCATCCCGGCGGTCTGATCCGACTGGCGCTGCGGCTCACCGCGCGAGCCCGCGAGTTTAGTGGCAGCACCGATTTGTGGGTCGACTACGGAGACAAGGGCCTGCGGGACTCCTTCCCGCTCGGCGGGCAGGGTCCTTGGGGTCACGTGGACAACTGGCAGAAACGACACGGCATCGACCAGATGACCGACGCTGACGGAACGCCGGTGCGGCTGGATCTGCGGCGGCTGCGCAAGACCTACAAGTCCCAGCAATACCTCAAAGCCACCGGCGTGCTCGCCGACTTCACCCAGGGCCACACCGCCGACGTCGCCGCAAACCACTACGCAAACATCCCCGCCCACGACGAGCTGCACGACCAAGCCGTGGAGAACGGCCTGCGCGAAGCGCTGGACGTCGCGCTGCCGCCGCCGGTGGTACTCGACGAGGACGGCACCCGCCTCGATGCCGGAGAAGGGGACCTGCCACCCGAGCAGGTGCAGGCGCTGCTGTCGCGCGAGAGCGACGTGTTCCTGGCCTCCTGCCGCGACTTCTACGACTCGCCTTTCGGGGCGAAGGGCAAGCCGTGCCCGGTGTCGTTGTGGGGCTGCCTGGAGTGCCCGAACGCGGTGTTCACCACCCGGCACCTGCCGCAGGTTCTGACCTTCCTGGACTTCATCGAGCGCCAGCGGGAGGAGTACCCCGTCAGCGAGTGGAACGTGCGCTACGGCCTGGCGTGGGACCGGATCGTGCGCGGCATCCGGGCCAAGTTCCGAGACGAGCAGATCACCACCGCCCAGACGATCGCCGAAAGCGGTGGGGCACGGTTGCTGCTGCCGCCCGAGTTCTGGGAGGCCGTCGCGTGACCCGCGCCCCCGCACCGCGCCCGTCCGCCGCGCCGGAGCCATCGGCCGATCCCTGGGTGCTGCCCGAGTCCTTGACCACCGAGACAACTGGCCGCGGCCCCCGGTTCAGCGACGACATCTGGGATTTCCGACCGTTCGCGCCCCGCAGCAACGGCTACCTCCGGCTGGACTTCACCGAGCTGCCCGACGAGATCGCGATGCTCACGGCCAAGGAGTTCATCTACTCCCGCATCCACCGCGTGGTCCCGCTGTCCTACGGATCGCGGACCGCCCGACCGATGAAAATCACCAACACCTACAAGGACTTCATCATCGTGCGTCAACTGTTTACCGAGCTCGGCAAGCAGGGCGTGACGCGCTTGGCGCAGGCCCGCCAATCCCACCTGGACGCGACCGCACGCGTCTGGCGTGAGACCTGTGTGCCAAACACGCTGGCTGTCCGGATCGGCGTCATCCAGCACCTGGAGGCGCACAGCCCGTACCTGACCGCGGACCGCCTCACCGTCGTGCCCTGGAAGGGCCGCCCGGCCACCCAGGTCGCCGGGCGGCGACCGGACGAGGAGAACAGCACCCCGCGCATCCCCGAGCCGATCATGGCTCCACTGCTGCGCGCCGCCCTGTTCTACGTCCAGACCGCCAGCCGGGACCTCCTGGCCGCCCAGCGGGAAATCGCCGACCTGGAGCAGGCCCGAGCAGGCGGCCGGTGCCGGCATGGCGAGGCTGTCACCAAGATCGAGGCGTTCCTGGACCGCCGCCGTCAGGAGGGGCGAGGTGTTCCCGCACTGCCGCTGTACTGCCTGGCCCAGCGCCCGACCGCGCCGGTTGTCGACGGCGTCGTGCAAGCCCCGAACGCCGCTCTCGTCGCCCTGATGAGCGGAACCAACAGCTTCCAGGGGCATCCGACACGGCTGATGGAGCAGATCGGCGCCGAGATCGGCTACGAAGAGGGTGGTCTGGACACGCCGATCTCGACGTGGCCGGACACCGGGCGACCCTGGCGAGGGCGGCTGAATCACCGCAGCCTGCATGACGAACTGCACCACCTGCGCACCGCCTGCTGGGTGCTGGTGGCTTACTTGTCAGGACTTCGGGACATGGAAGTCCTGGAGCTGGCGCGGGACTGCGCTGTCACCACCACCACCGCCGTTGACGGCCGGACCCGCTACAAGCTGCGCGGCCGGGTCTTCAAGGGCCGCAAGCTCACCGGTGACGAGGCCGAGTGGGTCGTGCTCGACGCCGTTCACGAGGCGATCGACGTCCTGCTGCAGATCAACGACGACCCCACGCATCTGTTCGGTTACCGGCTCTGGCCCGCCAGCAAGCCACGGCTGGCGAACAAGCTCACCGAGCGCCTCGGTGGTTTCCGGGACCACGTCAACGAGCTGTTCGGTACCCAATCGTCCGACGGGGTGGCCGAACCGTTCGTCCCCGCCGACGGGGAACAGCAGTGGGTGTTCACCACCCGGCAGTTCCGGCGGAGTCTGGCCTGGCATATCGCACACCAGCCCTTCGGTGTGGTCGCCGGTGCCCGGCAGTACCACCACGCCAAGGTGACCATGTTCGAGGGCTATGCCGGGACCTCAGCCTCTGGGTTCGCCGCCGAGGTCGCCGCCGAGGAGGCGGTCGCCATGCTCGACTACGTGGAGGATCTTTACCGGGATTGGAACACCGGCGCCCAGTCCGGCGGTGGGGCGGCCGAGCGGATCAACGCCGAGTTCCAGCGCATTCGGCGCGAGCTGGGTGATCTCCCCGGCGTCGTGTCCGACGAGCTGCGGCTGCGGACGATGCTTCGGCATCTCACCAAGACGCTGCATCCCGGCGTGCTCAACGACTGCTTCTTCAACGCGGCGACCGCGGTCTGTGTCAAGCGAGCCAAGGTCGTCGGGCAGCCCGTTCCGCAGCACAACATGTGCCTGCGCTGTCCGAACGCCCGACGGTCCACAGTGCACCGGCCCCGGCTGGCCGCCGCCCGCAATCAGGCCCTGGATCTCCAGGCGTCCTGCGAGAAAGCCGGTCCGGTCCCGAAACTCCAGCAGGTCGCGCTCACCGGCTACATCACCGAGCTCGACCAGCTCATCGGTGATCTCGACAGCGAGGAGGCGCAGGCGTGACCCGCGTCGCTACCCAAGTCCGCCTGGAGCAGGCGCTGACCCGGCTGCTCGCCGGTCAGCCGACTGTGACCGACGGCGAGCTGACGGTCTCCAACCTGTGCCGGGAAGCCGGTGTGGGCCGCGACTCGTTCTACCGCTCGCCTCCGGAGTTCAAGGACGCCGTTGTTGCGGCACAAGCGAATCGAGAAGCCCAGCAACCTGAACTCGTCGCGCTGCGCGAGGAGATCACCGCCCTCAAGCGGGAACGCAAACAGACCGCCAGCGACCACGCCGCCACCGTGCGGGAACTGGAGGAGACGATCAGGGTCTACGCCAACCAGATCCAGGTCCTCGCCCTGCGCAACTCGGAGTTGGAGGACCAGATCCGACATCTGGCGCACCACGATCCCGACGTGATCTCGCTTCACACCCGGAGGTGACCCCCGTCCACCGACGCTGTGACACCGAGAGCGGCCGGGCGGTTTCTAGATGGCGAGCTGTTCGAGGGCGGCGAGGTACGCCTCGGTGTAGGTCGGGAATTGGGCGACGCCGTCGAGCAGGGTGTCGATGGAGATCTGGGCGCGGATGGCGAGGGCGGCGGTGTGGATCCATTCCCCGGCTTGGGGTGCGATGGCCCAGGCCCCGATGAGCGTCCGCTGGGTGCGGTCGGCGATGAGACCGAGGGTGCCGTCGGGGTCGGTTTCGTAAGTCCAGGGTCGCGCGATCGAGTCGGCGAGGTCGAGTTCGGTGGTGGCGATGTCGAGGCCACGCTGGCGGGCTTGGTCGGTGGTCAGGCCGACAGCGGCGATCTCGGGTTGGGCGAACACGACGCGGGGGATGCCGCTGTAGGTGGTTTGGCGGGGTGTGCCGAGGATGTTGTCGGCCACGACCCGTCCTTGGTACATGGCGACGTGGGTGAACAGCGCGACCCCGGTGACGTCGCCGAGCGCCCAGAGGCCGGCGGTGACGCGGCAGTGCTCGTCGACCTCCAGCGCGCCGCGCGGGTCCGGTGTGACCCCGACAGTCTCCAGGCCGAGCCCGTGGGTGCGGGGGCGGCGTCCGGTGCCGAGCACGACGACGTCGGTGCGCACGGTGGTGCCGTCGTCGAGGTCGATCACCGTATCGGCGCCGTCGCGGCGCGCGGCGGTGGCCTGCCGGCCGAGACGGACGTCGATGCCGTCGGCGCGCAGGTGGGTGGCGACGATGTCCCCGACACGGGGGTCTTCCCGGTCCAGCAGCCGGTCGCCGCGCTGGATCAGGGTGACCCGAGCGCCCATGCGAGCGAGGAATTGGCCGAGTTCGATCCCGACGGCGCTGCCGCCGATCATCACGATCCGCTCGGGGATCTCGCGCAGGGTGGTAGCTTCCCGGTTGGTCCATACGCTGACCTCGTCCAGGCCCTCGATGGGTGGGTGGATCGCGTCGGAGCCGGTGGCGATCACCACGTGCTCGGCGGTGAGTTCCCGGCCACCGGCCCGTACCCGCCACGGGTCCCGGCCCACCAGGGCTGCGGTGGCCTTGATAACCGTGACGCCCTGCTTCTCGTATCCGGTGACCTGCTCTGTGTCGTCGAGGTGGCGGATCATGTAGTCGCGGTAGTCTCGCAGTGCCGCCCAGTTCTGCGCCGGAGTGGACAGGCCGGCCGCGTGGGCGGCTTCGGCGCGGGCCTCGGGTGGGCGCAGCAAGGTTTTGGACGGGATACACGCCCAGTAGGCGCACTCCCCGCCGATCAGTTCCTGCTCGATCAACGCGACCCGCCGTCCGCCCGCGTGCAGGCGCGAGGCGGCGGTCTCGCCGCCCGGTCCGGCGCCGATCACGATTACATCGAAGTCCGTACTCACAGTGGCTGTCCCTTCTCGGTGATGGCGGTTCGGGCGGCGCAGGTGGGCGTCAGCAGCACCCGCCGGGCTCGGGCTCCTCGGATTGAGCGGCGTCCAGCTGCCGGCCGAGTTGATAAGCGTCGGCGACTGGGAGGACCGATCCGCCGGGGTGCTCAGCGAGCCAGGGCGCCGCGGCGTCGGCGTCGGCGAAGAAGTGCACGTGGTTGCAGAAGGAAGCCCGTACGGAGACCAAGTCGTCAGGCGTGACGATGGAGACCATCGCGGTCTGGGGCTCGACATCCCTGACTCGGTCGGGCTCGACGGTGAGCCGTATCGGGGCACCGGTGCTGTGGCAGGGGGATTCAACCTGGGCGGATTGGCCGAGGGTGGCGGGGAAGATGAGGGTGTCCAGGGCACACCAGGTGTAGAGCTGGTGGCCGTCGACGGTGAAACGGTGCGGGGTCGGGCGCAGCGTGATGCCGTAGCCGACGATCCGTCCGGCGTCGTCGTATTCGGTGTCGCGCAGTCGGCCCACCGCCTGCGCAACCTCGTCACCGGCGCGGCCGGTGGCGGCCGCGAGGTCGGCAATCGTGAGGGGTTCGCCGCGGGCCAGTTGCCGCAACAGCGGCTGCCATAGCCATCCGGCCGGGCTGTCCTGGCGGGAGAAGACACTATCCATAGTGGACACCACGGTGTCCAGGTCATTCGTCATCGGGATTGTCCTTCCGAGAGCAGGGTTTCAGGAGGCGCAGCAGGAGAGTTTGGACACGTCGCGGGTGAAGGTTTGGGCGGCGAGTTTGATGCCCTCCGCCATCGTCAGATAGGGGCACCACAGGTCGGCCATCTCGTGCACCGTCATCTGGTTTGCCAGCGCATAGACAGCGGTGGCGATGACGTCCCCGGCGCCCGCGGCGAGCACGTGCGCGCCGAGCAGCCGCCCGGAGCCTTGTTCGGCGACGAGCTTGATCGCGCCGCGGGTGTCGCGGTTGACCAGCGCCCGCGGCACGTACTCCAGCGGCAGCACCCGGCACTTACAGGCGTAGCCCTGCTCCACCGCTTGGACGTCGGTCAGCCCGGCGGAGGCGAGACTGGGCGTGGTGAAGGTGACCGCGGGCAGGTGATGGTAGTCCAGGGTGCGCCCGGCGTCGCCGAAGGCGTTGTCGACCACGACGCTGCCATGGGCCCCGGCGACGTAGACGTACTGCGGGTGCCCGGTGACGTCCCCGGCCGCCCAGACGCGCGGGTTGTCGGTGCGCAGATACTCGTCGACGACCACCTCCCCGCGATGCCCGGTCTTCACGCCCACCGCGTCGAGATTGAGCCCGGCGGTGACCGGGTTCCGCCCAGTCGCGAGCAGCAGCCGCTGCCCAGTCACCCGCTGCCCACCGGCGGTGACGACGACGCCCGAACCATCGGCCTCAACCTCAGTGGCGCGCTCGGCGATCACGGCGATGCCGTCGTCAGCGAACACCCCGGCCAGCAGGCCGGCGAGTTCCGGTTCGGTGTGCGGGGCGAATCGGCCCACGATGCTCACTCGGACGCCGAGGTGGGCGAACAGTTGCGCCTGCTCCAGCCCGACGTAGCCGCCGCCGACGACGACCAACGACTCGGGCAGTTCGGTCTGCTCCATCGCGGTGGTCGAGGTCAGGTAGTCCACCCGGTCGGCTCCGTCGAGGCCGTCGGTACGCGGGGTGGAGCCGGTGGCGATCAGGTAGTGCTCGGCCTCGACCCGGACGTGGCCGCCGTCATGCAGGTTCACCTCCAGCGCCGGTCCCTCGATGAACCGGGCCTCGCCGGGCAGGATCTCCCACCCGTACTCGGCGGCCAGGTCGACGTACTTCTCCGCCCGCAACCCTGCCACCAGCGTGTCCTTGCCACCGATCAGCGCGGCGGCGTCCACCGGGCCCGCGCTGGTGGAAATCCCCGGAAAGTGCTGGTCCAGCGCCACATGGCGGGCCTCGGCCGCGGCCAGCAGTGCCTTCGACGGCACACAGCCGACGTTGACGCACGTCCCGCCAACGGTGCCGCGCTCGATCATCACCACGCTCTTGCCCTTGCCGCGGGCCGCGATCGCCGCCGCGAACGCACCCCCACCCGAACCGATCACCGCCAAGTCGTACCGCACCAGCGATCTCCTCCCACTGACATATTCGTCTTCCCGGATGCATAGATGCTAACCTAAGATTCGTACATCCGGATACGACAGACACTCGATGTGAGGACGGCGACCGTGGCCGACGCTTCCGAACGCAGCAGCACGCTGCTGCCCACCGAGCCGAACGGGGTGGAGATGATGGCGAAATTCTTCCGCGCCCTCGGCGACCCCGCCCGGCTGCGGCTGCTGGAGTTCCTGCTGCACGAGGAACACGCCGTGGGCGAATGCGTCACGCACATCGGCCTGTCCCAGGGCCGGGTGTCCAGTCACTTGGCCTGCCTGTCCGACTGCGGCTACGTGCAGCTGCGCCGCCAAGGCCGCTTCGCCTACTACCGGGTCACCGACCCCCGCGTCGCGGAACTGGTGCTGCTGGCGCGCTCGCTGGCCGCGGACAACGCCGCCGCCCTCGCCGCGTGCATGCGCATCACCGCCCCGAACGCCTGACCAGCCGAGGAGACCGCCTCCATGTCGACCAACCCCGGCTCCGAGAGCAAGCGCACCGCGCTCGCCGCCGCCGGTTTCCTCCTGGTCCCCATCGTGTGTTGCGGCCTGCCGGTGCTGATCGCCGCCGGAGCCCTTGGCGCGGTGGGCTCGGTACTGGGCAACCCCTGGGTCATCGGCACCGCCGTCGTGGTGGTCCTCGCCGCGGTGACGCGGTTCGCGCGCCGGCGCGTCACCCGACACGGCGCCACCCGAGACAACTCGTGCTGCCCGCCCGTGCCACCCGCCCGCGACCAGCCCGATCGGCCACACGAGTCCTCCCACCCCAACCAGGAGTCCTGACCCATGCCTGACGCACCCGCCCCGACCGGACCTGCCGCGCCGCGCTCTCGTCGACGACTCGTCACGATCGCGCTGACCGTTATCGCCGTCGTCGGGATCTCCGTCGTGCTGTATTCGGCGTTTTCCCCGTCGAGCAAGCAGACCGCGTCCCCACCCGCTGCCGACGGCAGCGCAAAGGCCGGGACCACTGCCGCTGCGGGAGCGTTCACCGCCCGAACCCTGCAGGGCGTGCAGGTCGCGGTGCCCGGCTCGCGGCCCAGCGTGCTGTTCTTCTTCTCCGTCGGGTGCGGCGGTTGCGGTCCGGCCACCCACACCCTCGCCCAGGTCCAGCAGGCGGTCGGCACGAAGGCGAACTTCGTCGCCGTCGACATCGGCCCCGGCGAAACCGAGCAGGACATCACAGACTTCCTCACCGCCAACCAGGCCACCAGCCTTGCCTACGCCAGCGACAGCAACGCCACCCTGATCAGCGCCTACCAGGTCACTCAGCTGTCCACCGCCGTCGTGCTGGACGCCTCCGGCAAACCGGTGTTCCGCGCTGTCGAGCCCACCGCCGATCAGATCCGTGCCGAACTGGCCAAGGTGAGCGCGTGATCGGCCCGCTGTTGGCGCTCGCCTTCGGCGCCGGGATGCTCGCCCCGGTCAACCCCTGCGGCTTCGCCGTACTGCCCGCCTTCCTCGCCTACGCCGTCGACACCGGCGACGGCCAGGCGGACGCGCGGCCCGGCGCTTTGTCCCGGCTGGCCGGTGGCCTGCGCGCCGGGCTCGCGCTGACCGCCGGGTTCGCCGGCACCTTCACCGCCATCGGACTACTACTGGCCCTCGGCTTGCGTTCCCTGACCGGTGTCATCCCGTGGCTGGCCGCCGCGCTCGGCGCGATCCTGGCCGTGGGCGGCCTGGCCATGGTCGCCGGCGGACACCTGCCGCTGCGGCTACCCACCCGCCGTTCCGGCACCCCGCGGCAGGGGCCCAGAGGCATGGTGGCCTTCGGCGCCGGGTACGCACTGGCCTCCGCCTCCTGCACGCTCGCGGTGCTGCTCGCGGTCGTCACCCAAGCCCTGGCCAGCACCAACATCTCCGGCGTCCTGGTCGTATTCGCCGCCTACGCCGCCGGCTCCGCCACCCTGCTGCTGTCCCTCGCGCTATTCGCCGCATTCGCCAGCGGCCTGATCAACCGGTTCCTCCGACGGCTGCTGCCCCACATGAACCGCATCACCGGCGCCGTGCTTGCCCTTTCCGGCGGCTACCTACTCCTTTACTGGCTGCCACAACTACTCGGCGGGCACCCCGGCATCGGCGCACTCACCGGCGTCGTCGGCACCGTGTCAGCCTGGATCACCGGACACCAACTTGCGATCGCCATCACCGCACTCGGCCTCATCCTCGTCACCGCGATCGCCACCCTCACCCGCCGCGAACGCCGCCACACCACCACCGACACCGCCGACGACTGCTGCGCACCCAGGCCACAGCCCGAAGAAAATGCGGACCAGGTAGGAGGACCCGGCAGCAGGTGACCTGCCTGCCGGGATCCAACTGGCACGCGGGCCTCTACGATGCGAGCCCGAGGCGGCCGGATTGTCCCCATGGGAGTCCGGCAGGCGGCAAAGCCTTGCTGTAGAAGCAAACCACCACAGTCGACGACGCAGGGCTGCGGACTCTGCATGCCTCCATCTTCACGGAGAATTGCGCAAGCATCGCCCCGCACCACGCCGCCGGTTGCTGAACCGTCGGCATCCGCGAACGCATCGCCCAGCGGGGCGGCGTCTGGCACAACACAGTCTTTTATCGAACGCCGCTCAGCCGTCCGATGATCGGTCGGCCCAGTCTGACTGGACATTTGCCGCAACGAGTGGCCATTCCGCAAAGGCTCGGCTACCGCCAGTTCGCAACGCGGCCATCAAGAGTTCAGTGAGACATGAGGGTCCTTGAGCGGCTACTTCACCGTTCGATGATCGGGCAGATCGATCTGTTCGGTTCCGACTCGGTATCGGCTGCCACGGCGGTGTCCCGACTGGCGGTGAGGCTCGCACGCAGCGCCAGCAATTCGGTAATGGTGTTGTCGATCTCCGCGATCCGGGCGTCGAGTAGATCCCGTACGGCTCCGCACGGGGTGGGACCGGCGCGGCGGAGGGTGAGGATGGTGCCGATGTCGTCCAGGGGGAGGTCCAGGGCGCGGGCGCGGCGGATGAAGGTGAGGGTGTCGACGTCGTCCTGGTTGTAAAGGCGGTACCCGGCCGCAGTGCGCTGGGCGGGCGGCAGCAGGCCGCGCTCCTCATACAAGCGCACGGCCTTACGGGTGAGCCCGGCCGCCTGGGCGGCCCGCCCGACGGTCATCGCCTGGGCCATCGTCTGCCTCCTTCGCGTCCCGGCCGCTCGCCTTGACCTTCACCTGGGGTGAAGGTTTTAGCGTCTCCAGTGTAGGACCGGAAACCGAAGGGAGGCGCAGGTCATGGCAATAGTCGAGTGCGAGGTGTACCGGCGCCCGGACCCGGAGCGCGGATGTGAGATGACCGTCACCAAGGGCGCCGTCCCAGGCCACGGTCGCGACCGCAACCCCACCTGTTGCTGCGGGCACACCATGGAGAAAGTCCGCTGAGCCGCGGCCAGCCAGGACGTGCGGGCACCGGGCTGCGCCAGGTGTTCTCCCATCCTGGTTACCGCCGGTTGTGGGCGGCGCGCACCGCTTCTGCCTGGGGTGACGCGTTCGCCACCGTGGCGTTGGGCCTGCTGGTGTGGGACCGCACCGGCTCCGGGCTCGGTGTGGCCGGGGTGATCGTCGCGGAGATCGTCCCGGTGCTGCTGCTGGCACCGTTCGCTGGGGTGGCAGTCGACTGGTTCTCGCCGGTGCGGGTCATGGTGGTTGCCGACTTGGCGCGCGTGCTGGTGGCTGCGGGGCTACCGCTGGTCGCCGGCTCGGTGCCGGGCATCTACGCGGTGGCGTTCGCCATGTCCGCAGCGTCGGCGTTGTTCAATCCGGCCGCCAGTGCCGCGCTGCCCGCGCTGGTGAACGAGGAGGAGTTGATCGCCGGGAACTCGGGGATCTGGACCGCCGCGGTGCTCTCCCAGATCGTGCTCGCCCCGGCTGCGGGTGCCGTGGTCGCGACCGTCGGCTATGGCCTGGCGTTCTGGGTGAACGCAGCGAGCTTCGCCGTCTCGGCGCTGCTGCTGTCCCGCCTGCACCTGCTGCGCCCGGCAGCCGATGCGGCCCGTGCCGCCTGGTGGCATCAGGCCCGAGACGGCATCAGGGTGCTGGCCGGGCACCGGGTGCTGCGAGCCTTGGCCGCTGGTCAGGCCCTGGCGGCGTTGTCGGCCGGAGCGACCAGTGCCCTGCTGGTTGTGTTGATCCGCGAGCGCCTGGGCAGGGGCCCCGCCGGATACGGAATCGCGCTGGCCTGCATCGGCGTGGGCGCCGCAGCAGGCCCGTTACTGCTGACCCGGCTGATCACCGATCCTCGCAAACCCGCGTTCATTTTCGGACCCTATCTGTTGCGCGCCGCCGTAGATGCCGTCCTTGCGAGTGTCCGCGTCCCGGTGGTGGCGTTGGGCAGCCTGGCCGGCTACGGCGGGGGCACCTCTGCCGGCGCAGTCACCTTCAACTCGCTGCTGCAGGCCGAAACCCCACCCGCCGCACGCGGCCGGGTCTTCGCCGCCTTCGATCTGATCTGGCAACTCGGCCGCCTGGCCTCCCTCGGGCTGGGTGGGTGGCTGGCTGATGCGGCAGGGATCACCGCCGTCTACGCCGCAGGGGCTGCACTGCTCGTCGCTGCCGCTCTGATCGGCCGAGCCGGTCTGACCGACCATCGCCACCACCAAGAGAAGAGGCGCTGACGCGAGGACTTCGGCGCCGGCGACGACGCTCGGCCACTGGCATCAGTCCGACGAACAGAGCTCCGACTCCGCAGCGATCACCAGGGGCCGGCTGGAAAATCGCCATTCACACCAGGCCCGCCCTTGGAGAATCCCGAGGTAGGTTCCACCGCGGCGCCGCCGCCCTGCGACACCGTTCCTTCTGCGACAGCTTGACTGTTTACATAAGCACCGCGATCCTGCTGCGCTGGCTCGCCGACCCCTCCAGCCGCGACTTCGACCTCGCCGGCCTGGTGGTCGTGACCGCGATGACCGGAGACGAGTTCGGCTCCACCGCCGCCGATGTCGAGCGCTTCGTGCTTCCCCAGCTGCGCCGCCACCATGTGCGGTTCGTTCAAGTCGGGCGCAACCAGCTGCTCACCACCGCCGCTGGTGAGGGCGTCACCACGTTCAGCGACACCGCCGAGCCGACAACGCTGTTCGCCGAGGGCGCTTATGCACTGTCGAGCGAAATGCTCACCGCCGGCACCTTGCCTCAGCGTGGCGGAGTGCGGAAATGCAGCGCACGGGCCAAGGGCGCGGTCCTCGATCCGGTGATCGCCCGGCTCACCGCAGGCCAGCCCTACCAGCATTACATCGGCTTCGAGCTCGACGAGAAGCGTCGCGCTCAACGCGACGCCGCCTACAACTCCCCGACCAGAAGTGGCCGCTATCCGCTTATCGAGTGGGGGTGGACCAGAGCCGACTGCGCAGCTTTCGTGTTTGAGGTCACCGGCCACCACTGGCGCAAAAGCGCCTGCACCTATTGCCCTTTCGCGCTCAGCTCGGCACGAGGCGTGCAATCAACGCTGGAGCGGTACGCCGCCGAACCCGCTGCCGGCGCCCTGGCCCTGTTCGTCGAGCACGTCGCTGCATGCATCAACGAACACCAGACGCTACGTAGCAGCGGACGCCTCTACGACGACGTCGTGGCCGCCGGACTGACCGAGGTCCTCGACCACTTCCGCGGTCGCCTCGACGACGCCGAACACGGTGTCTACGAGGTGCGGCGGGTGGCCAAGGCCCGCGCCCAGGGCGCCAAACCGGTCATCGCTCGTTCGGTGCGCCTCCTCGAGCGTGGATCTGAGCGCGACATGATGACCGCTCTGGCGGCGATGCCCGGCCAACTGCGCACCGCCCGCGACGGCATCGCGCGCAGCGTCGTACTGCCGCGTCGCGAGGCACCGCCGTGGGCCGAGCACTTCTACGTGGTCTGTCCCGCTGTCGTCGCAGACAAGGCCCGGCCCCACTTCGAGCAGTGGTTCAGCGAGGTCACCGCCGATGCCGCACTTTTTTGAGCTACGGCTGACCTGGTCACAGACCCAGCGAACCCGACCACTGCGGGCGCGGGTGGGCGACGTCGAACGCAATGGCCGGCTGCGGCCACGCACCGGTGACCACCCACGCCACCACAGACGGTGGTACTGGCCCGTGAGCGGGCCGGGTCAACGCCTCGACCAGCGCACGCTCACATGACGACATGGGCCCAAGGCTACCGGCGCGGCGCGCACAACCGACAACGGAAGCGCCTGGCGGCGCTGCAGTCACCGCCGCCGGGCCCCTTCGGGCCCCAGCGCCCAGTGAAGTTTGCCTTTCTGGCCCTCCGATTGTGGCCGGCGGAACGCTCCGCGCAAGGCCACGGCTCCGCTGCGCTCCGGCCCGCCGGGCTCGGGGCAGTTTCCCATACGTTCGCTGCGCTCACGGCGAAACTGCCCCGCCCGAACCTTGCACTCCACGTCCCTACACCGGCCCAAATCTCCAGTGCCAGAAGGCAAAAAGAACGGGCGGCCACGCCCAACCACCTCTCGAAAGGAACCCACCATGGCCCACGAACTCGATCAGACCGACGGCCAGGTCAGCTACGCCGATTCCCGCTCCGACGCCTGGCACCAGCTGGGCCAGCAGGTCGGCCACGCGATGACCGCCGCCGAAGCGCTGCGCGCGGCGCACCTGGCCGGCTGGAACGTCCGAAAAATGCCGCTCGTCGTGCCCCAGGAACCAGTCATCACCGAAACCGGCGTCACCACCGGTGACCCGCTGCCAGTGCCTGACCAGTGGGCCACGGTGCGCACCAACCCCATCACCGGGCGCCTCGACGTGCTCGGTGTGGTCGGCAACAAGTACGAGCCGATGCAGAACGAAGCGTCCTGCCAGCTGCTCGACGCGCTCACCGGAGAAAGCGGCGCGGTCTACGAGACCGCAGGGGCGTTGCGCGGCGGCCGCGAGACGTTCGTGACCATGAAGCTGCCCGAGTCGATGGTGTTCGACGGCATAGACGGATCCAAGGACCGCACCGATTTCTACCTCGCGGCGCTGAACTCCCATGACGGATCGAGCAAATTCCGGTTCCTCATTACACCGGTCCGGATCGTCTGCGCCAACACCCAAAGCGCGGCAATCTCGCGTGCCGCAGCAAGTTTCGGCATCAGCCACACCGGCGGGGCGAGCATCGCGCTACAGGAGGCCCGGCGGGCACTCAAACTGAGCTGGCGCTACATCGAGGCGTTCGAGCAGGAAGCCGCAGCTCTCTACGCCGCACCGATGGACCTCGAGGAAATGGGTCGCTTCGCCGCCGAGCTGGTCGACGTCGACGGAGCCGAATCCAAGACGGCCGCACGCAACCGTCGCGACACCGCCAACTCGATCGTCAAACTGTGGGTCTCCAGCCCCTCGGTGGTCCCGATCGCCGGCACGCGCTGGGCGGCCTACAACGCGGTGACCGAGTACGTCGATCACTTCAGCAAGGTCAGGGCCAACGGCGATCAGCGCTCGGTGCGGGCCCTGCGCGCAGTCACCGCCGGCAGCACGGCACAGACGTTGAAGACCAACGCGTTCCGCATGCTGCAAACCCTCTAACCGAGCCGGTGGTCTGGCCCGCGCTGCGCGGGCCAGACCACCGCCCCTTACAGCCGAAAGGCGTTCCCATGCCGCACTATCCAGTGTCAACAAAAGCTCAGCTGGGACGGCTGAGCCCGACCCGCAACCGCACAGGCGGAAACGCCTTCGGCGCTGCTGAACACCGGGTCCCTCCGGGCCCCGGCGCTGGTTTATTTGCCTTCTGGCTTTCGATTATGGCCGGCGGCCCGCTGCGTGCAAGGCCACGGCCTCCGCTGCGCTCCGGGCCCAAGGGCTCGCAAATTTCTCCGGGGCTCGCTGCGCTCGCGCGAAGAATTTTGCGCCCGGACCTTTGCACTCCACGGCCCTGATGCCGGCCCAAATCTTCAGTGCCAGAAGGCAAAAAGAACGGGCGGCCACGCCCACTCACCCTGAGAAAGGTAACCATCGAAATGAGCGAGAACATCACCACCGATATCGACACCACAGCCCAGGTCCCGGCAGCGGGCACCCTTGAGCACCTCGACCCGCAGACGTTGGAACTCGAAACCAACGTGCGCGATGACGCCGCACTGGACGCCGATTTCGTCGCCAGCATCAAGGAGCACGGCGTGCTCAACCCCATCGCAGCGGTGCGCGGACACGACGGCGTGGTGCGGGTGCGTGCGGGGCAGCGCCGCACTCTGGCCGCGCGTGAGGCCGGACTGGCCAGCGTCCCGGTCTACGTGCGCGAAAGCGTCGCAGGCGATGACGAGAAAGCCCAGGTCCTCGAACGAGTGCCGGAGCAGATTGTCGAGAACGACAAGCGTCTCGCTATCACCGAGGCCCAGCGGGCACGCGGCATTCAGCAGATGCTCGATGCCGGGGTGTCGGTGACCAAGGTCGCCAAGTCGCTGTCCATCGGTCGCGACACGGTCAAGTCGGTGGCCACCGCCGCCGGATCGGCGGCAGCCATGGAGGCCCTCGACACTGGGCAGCTGTCGCTGGCCGAGGCTGCGGTGCTCAGCGAGTTCGATGACGACCCCGAGGCGATCGAGCGCCTGATCGAGGTGGCAGGCACTAATCGATTCGACCACCGGGTGGCCGAGATCCGTCAGGAACGCGAGTCGCAGAAGGCTTACCAGGAGGTGTCTGCGGGCTACGTCGAGAAGGGTTATCGGCTGCTCGATGACGACTCGTTCCCCGAGTACGGCGACCCGACCAGCGTGGAGTTGCGCTACCTGCGCAATGCCGATGGCTCACCGGCCACCGAAGAGTCGATCACCAACCCGGCGCACTGGGCGGTGTACCTGACCGAAGAGGACGGCTATGTCGACAACGAGACCGGCGAAGCGGTCGAGTACCACGATATCGACTGGTACTCACGTCACAGCGGCAAGGTCACCGAGGGAAAGCGCGACCCCAACTCGATCACCGAAGTGGCGGTGTGGACTGCTGATTGGTTCTGCACCGACTACGCCGCAGCTGGATTGGTGTTGTGCGAGCAGCTGGCCCATCGTGTGGAGGCGCTGTCTCGCGAGGACGGCGACGACGTCGACGGCGACGACGAGCACGACCACCAGGACGCCGAGGCGCGCGCGGCGGCGCGGGCCGACGCCGAGCGTCGCGAGCGGCGCAAGGTGATCGCGCTCAACAAGCTCGGGCAGGCTGCCCAGCAGGTGCGCCGAGAGTTCATCGCCGAAAAGGTCCTCACCCGCAAGACCCCGCCCAAGGGTGCGGCGATGTTCGTCGCGAAGTGCATCACCAGCGATGTACGCCTGATCGAGGAGTACCACGGCGGCGAGGTCGCCGCCGAGCTGCTCGGGGTCAGCGACCTGCAGGCGGTGCACAAGCTGGTGGCCGAGCTTCCGGCCACTGGTGACGGGCGCGCCCAAGTCATCACCCTGGCGCTGGTGCTGGGAGCGCTGGAAGCCCGCACCGGCAAGGACGCCTGGCGCGGCATGGGCGGCTATGGCCGCTACGTCGGGCCCGCCGAGCTGCTGGGTTTCCTGGCCGAAAACGGTTACCCGCTGGCCGACATCGAGCGAGTCATCCTCGGCGAGCAAACCGCCGACGCTCTCTATGACTCGCTGACCGATCAGGCCGAACCCGCCGACGACGAGTAGTTCCTTACCAGGGTGGGACCGGCCCGCGCCGGTCCCACCCTCACCGGGAAGCGCCCACTATGAAAGACGATTCGGCCCGCACAGTCGGCGACCGGCGCACCGACTGCAACGGCGCAGCGGAAGCGCCTGGCGGCGCTGCTGAATTACTTTTACCGCGTCACTTTCTCAGATCATCAATTATGGCCGGCGGCCCGCTCCACGCAAGGCCGCGGCTACGGCCTAACGGCCCGGAAACTTTTCCCACAATACTGCTCGCAAAAACGCTCGCGGGAAAACTCTCCGGCCGGACCATTGCGCTGCGCCGGGCCTCACGCCGGCCCTGACATTGATGCGAGAAAGCGCCGAAGAACAGTCAGGTCGCCAGACCCGTAAGACGTTGCGCGTCTTTGCTTCGACTCGTTGGTGAGGAGGCATCAGCACCACTGCAAAACCATGCAGAGCCGGGCCGCGTCCCCGGGGCAGAAATACGCCGTTGATTTCCGAATAAGAAAAGAGGAAAGTCTATATATCGCGGGTAGAAAGTGTTGTCGGACACTCCGAATATCCGATAGAATCAGAATATCTTTCACACACAATTGCGACGCTCAAAGGAGCAGAGAATGACCGCCATCACCGTCTACACAAAGCCCGCCTGCGTGCAATGCAACGCGACTTTTCGAGCCTTGGATAATGCCGGGTTGGACTATACGAAAGTCGACATCAATACCGATGCCGACGCCCGCGACTACGTGATGAGTCTGGGCTACCTGCAAGCCCCCGTCGTCGTCGCCGGCGGCCAGCACTGGTCGGGGTATCGCCCCGACCGAATTTCGGCGATCAGCAAATCCCCCGCGCTGAGCGCCTGAGCCGACCACATTGACCCCGAACGGAGACCAGCGATGTACCACCTCTCGATCGACCACCAAGGCCGGTCCGTCACCACCACCGACCACCCCGACCGAGACGACGCCCACCGCAGCCTCATCAACTACGTCATCGGCGCCGACTACTACCTGCGGCCCGTGCGCACCGATGCCGACACCACCCGCTATGAGCTGCTCGCCCTGGCCGACCCCGACAGCCGCGTCGCCCGGCCCCACCACACCGGGCACGCCACCATCGCGCCGGCCCACGACGACGCGAACGTGACCAGCACCTACTACGCCGCCGTAGCCGCGCAACGCTGGATCGCCGATCACCACCCCAAGTGGGAGCACGGAGCCGACACCGATCCCGGATCGCGCTACCCGCTGGCCGTGCTGACAGCCGCCCAAGCCGAGGGACGATGCTGGTTCACCGCAGGCACCCTGTGGCGCGAAGCCGCCCAGCTGGCCGGTGTCGAGCTCACCGCCGCGCCCGATCAACACCTGCTGGAAACACTGCGCCACAACGCCATTGCCCAGGCGGGCGCCGACCTGAGCGCGGCCCAACTGGCCGGCGCTGTGCACGCCGCGCTGCCCGCCCACATCGACACCGCCCAAGCCGCTGCTCTGACCTGGTGGTACGTCCTGCTGAGCTGGGGGATCACCGCATCATGACCGCCGCACACCGCGCACCGCTGCACGTCGTCCCCGACAGCGACACCACCCCGGCCCCCGAAGCCGACTTCGAACCCAGCGACGAATGGCGCGGACAAGCCATCGCCGCGCGATGGGAACCCGAAAACCAGCTCATCGGGGCGCTGCTGTGGATGCCCTACACCCGGGCCCGCGCCTTTCTCGACCTCATCCCCGACACCGCCATCTGGCGGCCCATGAACCGCTGGGTGTACGAGATCATCCGCCGCGCCACCGACGCCCGCCGCGACCCCGACCCCGTCACGGTCCTGGCCTACGCCCGCCAGCACGCCGCCACCCAGGCGCTGGAACCCGCCAGCCCCCCGACCGCCGGTCAACACCACCGGCTCGCCCTGCACCTGGCCGATCTCTACACCCACACCGTCAGCGCGGCCGTGGCGGCCAACTACGCCCGCGACGTGCTCGACGAGGCCTACCGCCGGGCGGTGCGCGAACACGGAATCCGCATGCAGCAGATGGCCGACAGCGGCGCGGACCGCATCGACCTCACCGACCAGTTCACCGCCGTCCGCGATGACCTCGCTGATCTGTGGCGGCGCGCCGAAGCCGCCGCCCAACCCGGATGGGACCAGCCGTGACCAGTCCCGCACGCAGCACCGCCCACCCCGCCAGCCTGGACATCAGCATCGCCGCCCGCGCCGGTCACGCGGTGCAGTCCTACACCCAATCCCACGGGCAATCCGCCCGAGCCGCGCACGCCTGGATCGACACCCTGCACAACCGCGCCCAACGCGCCGCCGAGCGCCGCCTCAGCGCAACCCTGCTGCGCTGAGGTCAGCGCCGCCCGGGCGCTGATGTCACAGGCATCGCAGACAATCATCGGCAGCGCCCACCACGAGGACAGGACTCAGCGATGCGGCTCACCCGCACAGCAGCACTCACCGCCGCCGCAGTTCTGGGCGCCGTCGCGCCCCTAGCCGCGCCCGCGCCGAGCCGCGCCAGCACCGCCACCGTGGCCGCCGGCGACGAGATCGCAGTCCAGTCCACCCGCGGCCCCACGGTGTGCACGCTGGGCTACACCTACACCAGCGGTGACACCACCTACGGCGTCACCGCTGGGCACTGCACTCGAGGCGGCGGCACCACCGTGGTCGACCTCGACAGCGGAGCCGCCGGCCGTGTCGCCGTCGCCATCACCGACCCCGATCCCCTGTTCGACGACTTCGCGTTAATCAACTTCGGCACCAACCGATCCGTGGCCACGATCAACGGCATGCCTGTCAACGGCATGGGTGTCCCCGACCCACGAACAACGGTGTGCCGCAGCGGAATCCGCACCCGCACCGTGTGCGGGCAGCTCGACGGGCGACTGATCGGCTACCAATACAACGTCACCGGCATGCCCGAAAGCGTTCCCGGTGACTCCGGGGCACCCGTCTGGCAGCCGGCCAGCGACGGCACCGCCACCATCGTCGGGATCTGGCTGGGCGAACACCACACCCACAGCGGCACACGCACCGGACGCTTCACCAGCCTCACCGAATCGCTAACCGAACTGGCCGTCACCGGCCTGCAGGGCTGATCGGCCGCAGCCGGAGCCCGGCGCCGACCGCGAGAAAGAGATCGCCGGCGCGACAGCGCCGCCCATCTGCACTCAGCACCTCGGTCACCACACGCCAGCCTCCAAGATCAGCCACTCGCGACGCAGCCCAGACGTTCGTCGACCCCGACGGACCTCAGCTGGGATGAGGGCACTTTGCAGTGCCAGCCCCGCCGCGGGTGCGGTCCGCATGCCGGTCACCTCAACAGATGCGCGCCCTGGCGGGCGCTTCATGGCCGCCTGGCGGCGGCCGCGTCCGTAGCCACTCACCTTTTAACCGTTCAGCTGGGCGCCAAGTATGACCGGCGAGGACCCCGTCACGCTCAACCCACACCCGCGCCGAACTGCACAGGCCGAGTGACCTTTTCGGCCCAACCCGAGCTCACCCGAGGCGCTGGCGCGCCCGGACTCGCGGGGCCGAAAACCCTGCTCCGTTTCGCCGCGGCCTCTTCGGGGTTGACCGCCCACCCCACCGGTCCCCGCACACCCAGCGCTAACCGGCGCACCCAACACCACCCGAACGGGAGAACACCATGACCACAACCCACACCGACCTCACCGCCGGCGGCCGACACACCTACCACCTGGCCCAACGACTCCGGGGCATCGCCATCGACAAGCTCTACACCTTCACACCCGGCCACCAACAGCTCAACATCGACACCCTGCCCGAGGACCTCGACGTCCTCGCACGCTTCACCACCCACAACTGGGGCATCAGCGCCCAACTCTGGGCCCGCGACGAGCACGGGACCCTGCAGGCCGCCGCCGAATCCAGCGCCGGGCACCCCGATACCGTCTCCACAATCAGCGCCCGCATCAAGAACTTTCGCTCCGGAGCGCTGCTGTGGACCCACATCGGCACACCAATAAGCGCCGCCCCGATCAGCGCCCTCGGCGGAGCCATCTACACCGCAGTCGGCCGACACTGCTACCAACTCACTGCCGTCCCCCGCCTCGGCGCGCCCGCCATCTGGCAGCTGCACACTGACGACCTCGACGCCGAACACCCCCAATTTGCCGGCGTCGACTCCGCCACCACCCACATCGCCGAGTTCCTCGAGCGCACCCCCACCCCGGGCCGACGGCGGCGCACCCGATGAACCCACCCCGATCGGCGGCCGCGCTCTACAAGCACCCGCGCCGCCACACCTACATCAACGACACCCACACCACCGAAAGGACACTGCGATGACCAACACCCAGCCCACCGAGGCGGCGCTGCGCCGCGACGGCAACGCGCACTACTACAACCAGATCCACCCCCCAGCAGCACATTTCATCGAACAAACCGTCGCCGTGCACCTGCGGCTCTCCGACGACGGCACCCGCTGGATTGTCGACGGCCCCAGCGTCGACGGCTACCCGCTCGACAGCACCTACGCCGACCTGAACGCGACCAACTCCGAATGCGCCTGCGACCGGCCCGAGGAGTGCACCCAAGTCCGCGACCGCGCCGACACGCTACCGCTGCCCACCGCCGCCGAGCTGGTCGCGATGCTGACCGCCGCGCTCGACACCCCAGCCGAGCTCATTACCGCCGAGCAGGCCAGCAGCTGGGCCGGGCGAGCGTTAAGCGCCGATGAGATCGACCGCCTCGCCGAGGCGATCCCGCACTCCTCGATCCCCGAAGCCATCGACACCATCACCGGCAGCTGGCAGGACTGACACCCCAAGCAGGGCCCGGTCACCCCACCGCGGGTGACCGGGCCCCCTTTTTGTTCCGGTCGCTCCAGCGTGGCCGCGCAACGGCGCGCCGCCAAGCCAGGTAGGGCCGCCTGCCGGCGGCCGTGGCCCGTAGCCCCTCACCTTTCTGCCTGTCAGCAGGCGCCCAGCATGACCGCAGGGCCCCAGGCCGGCTCAACCCACACCCGCGCCGAACTACGCGCGCCGAGTGACCTTTTCGGCCCAACCCAAACTCACCCGAGGCGCTGCCGCGCCCGGGCTCGCCGGGGCCGAAAACCCCGCTCCGTGCGCCGCGGCCTCTTCGGGGTTGACCCGCCCCACCCCACGGTCCGAACGCACCTGCACCGACCGGCGCACCGCCGGTCACCAACCGCAAAGGAACACCCCATGAGCGACTGCATCGACTCCGACCACAGCCCCTGCCGCGGAGAGGTTTTCGAGCGCTACACCCTCTCCGGCAGCGGAATGACCTTCCCGCGCTGCGAGCACCACTACGACGAATACGTCGCGCACACCCAACCGCGCATCGACGAGATCAACCGCCGCTACCCCGCCACCGCTCCAGCCGACTTCGATCCCAGCTACGCCGGCGAGCGCTGGGACGAAGACGACTAACCAAAACCCGATCCACCCCGGTCAGGTCCACCGAGGCCTGACCGGGCGTCCCGAACCCCGCAGACCCACCGAAAGGACCCGACATGTACGACCCATTCGACAAGATCGCCGTCACCACCCCCGCCGGCACCTACGCCATCGCCCTGCACTACGACCTCGACGCCGCAGCACCCGACTACACCGACGACGGCGGACTGGTCTACCTCGGCGATGCCCGCACCATCAGCGCCCAATTCGGCGACGCCTCTCACGACGTCGCCGAGCTGCTGCGCCGGCACACCGCCGCCAACGATTCCCTCTACGACCACGAGTACCGCTCCTCGGCCGCCATTGCCCGCTACCTGCGGATGACCCACGGCCTGGCCGGGATCCTGCACATCACGCGCAGCGGTGACCGCTACCACGCCGAGGCGCCCTGCACGAAGCGGTACCGCGGCATCGAAGGCCTGGCCTGGGCACCCCCCGACGCCACCGCGCCCGAGGACTACACCCGCGGCACCGTCGCCACCTACGACGCCTGGGCCAACGGCGAGGTCTACGGCTACATCGTGGCCGGACCGGACGGCCGAGAAGTCAGCTCCTGCTGGGACTTCTACGCCGACCCCAACGAGGCGTTCACCGCCGACGCTCCCCTGGGATTGGCCCACATGGTCAGCCAGGCCCGCGCCGACATCGACAACGACGCCGCCGAGCGCATCGAGCAGGCCAACACCATCGGCGCCGGCTTCACCGGACTCATCTGAGATCCGCCAGCACCCAGCGAGCCGGTCACCCCCACCCCGGAGGTGGCCGGCTCGCCTGGCTGACCCGCACCTGCGCAAGCGTCGCCCTGGCGGGCGCCGATGCCCGCCTGGCGGCGGGCGCGTCCGTAGCCACTCACCTTTAAGCCGTCAGCAGGGGTCGCAGCCTAATCGGCCGGGGGCCCGACCGGTCAACCCACACCGACGCCGAACTCCGCAGGCCGAGTGACCTTTTCGGCCCTATCAAGCTCGCTGCCGCTCGCGGGCCGAAAACCCTGCTCCGTGCGACGCCGGCTCTTCGGGGTTGACCGCCCACCCTCACCCGATTGACCGCTCCCCAGCGCTGACCGGCGCACCACTCACCACAAGAAACGGAGAACAACCATGGACCACGAATTCGACCTCGCATTCGCCCTTCTCGACGAAGCCGCCGAGCGGATCCAACACCAGCAGTACGGAATCACCCGCATCGTGTTCCACAACCACGGACCCATCCTGCTGACCACCGTCCACGAGTACACCCCCGAGCAGGGCCACCACCTCGTGCTTCTGGCCACCGACGACTACGGACAAATCGCCGCGCTGGAGGCCACCGCGCCCGACCTCAACACCGAACCGACCACCCGAATCCTCAAGGTCCGCGCCGGCGACCTGACGTTCCACCAGATCCCCGGCACCTGGTCCTACCGAGCCGACGGCGCCCACACCTACACCCTGACCGCCGGAGTCGGTGACGAACCGATGTGGACCCTCACCGTCGACGACGCCCCCCTGGCCCTGGCCTACGAGGACCTCCAGGAGGCCATCGACGACATCCTCGACAACGAGCCGATCGCCGCCTGAACAACCTGCTTAGCCGGGCCCGCCCCTGGGGGTGGGCCCGGCCTCACCCACCGACCTCAACCCGAAAGGACCGACTATGACCAGCCACCCCGACTACACCGACTGGGACCGCGACATCGAGGAGGCCCGCGCCGAGCTCCTCGGCTCCCTCGCCGACGCCATCAACGCCCTCACTCGCGCCCAGCGGGCCGTCACCGCGTTGACCAGCGACCAGGTGTTCGACGTCGAATTCGCCGAAGGCACACCCGGACCAGACAGCACCTCGTTCATCACCGACAGCGTCCGCAATTGCCGCGCCGCCTACCACATCGTTCACGGAATCATCGACGACGAACGCCCCTAACAAGGCGCCACCCGCGCCGGGGCCCGGCAGCGCCGCTGTCGCGGGCCCGGCCCACCGGTGTCTTCGGGCTCCACGCCCCGCTGCGGCGCTCACGCGCCGACTGCCCGCCTGACGGCGGCCGTGGTCCGTAGCCACTCACCGTTAGGCCGTCAGCAGGGGTCGGAAGCCTAATCGGCCGGGGGCCCGACCGGTCAACCCACACCGACGCCGAACTCCACAGGCCGAGTGACCTTTTCGGCCCAAACCAGCTCGCCCAGGGCGCTGCCGCGCCGGGCTCGCGGGGCCGAAAACCCTGCTCCGTGCGACGCCGGCTCTACGGGGTTGACCGCCCACCCCCACCCGATTGACCGCACCCCAGCGCTGACCGGCAGCGCACCAGAAAGGGGAACACCAATGTCCATCACCACCGCGATCATCACCAACGACTGCATCGCCACCATCGACCAGCCCGTGGACTGCCTACTCGACGCCATGATCGAAGCCCAACACCGGGTCGGCCAGATCACCTGGAACGACATCGCATTCGACCGCGCCGAGGGCACCTACCGGGGCCCGGCCAACACCGCCATCCCCATTTCCGTCGTCGACACCAGCGCCACCAACGACCTCCTGGCCGCCGTAGAACGCTGGATGCACCGACGCTGACACCCGCCAGCGCCGCAGCTGGCCCCGCCGCAGCACGGGGCCAGCTGGCCGCCGGTGCCTTCCGGCATCACACACCTCAGCGACCAGGCCGCCGAGTGTTGCGGCGCTGGCGCGCCGAGGCCCGCCTGGCGGCGGGCGCGTCCGTAGCCACTCACCTTTAAGCCGTCAGCAGGGGTCGCAGCCTAATCGGCCGGGGGCCCGACCGGTCAACCCACACCGACGCCGAACTCCGCAGGCCGAGTGACCTTTTCGGCCCTATCAAGCTCGCTGCCGCTCGCGGGCCGAAAACCCTGCTCCGTGCGACGCCGGCTCTTCGGGGTTGACCGCCCACCCTCACCCGATTGACCGCTCCCCAGCGCTGACCGGCGCACCACTCACCACAAGAAACGGAGAACAACCATGGACACCACCACAGCACCGGCACTCACCACAACCGTGTACCTCAACGACGCCGAGGCCAGCTTCCTCGGATTCAACCGGGCCGCACCCGCCCGGCTGCGCGCCGCCGCCACCTTCAACCTGGCCATCCCCACCGGCACCCGGCCCCACCAGACCGCCATCGGCGCCGCACTCGAGCACATCTTCGACGAGCTCAACTGCGAACCCACCGCCAGCTGGGCCGTCGGCTGGCGTCACGCCGGCCACCGCAGCTTGTCGGTCGGCGACGTCGTCGTGATCGGAGAAACCGCCTGGGCCGTCGCATCCGTGGGCTGGAACCCCGTATCCGCCGACGAGCTCGCCGCCGCCATCAACCGGGGCTGAGCGCAGCCGCACCGATCGGGCCCCGGCACACCAGTCGGGGCCCGATCCCCGTTCCTCACCACCTCGATCACCCATCCTGAAAGGACATGTCCATGGGCCAGTACTTCATCCCCGTCATCGTCGACAACGCCGGTCGACCCATCCGCGCCGTCGCACCCACCGACTACGGCAGCGGACAGAAACTGTCGACCCACACCCGCGCCGACACCCCCCTCATGACGGCCGTGGAAACACTGCTCACCCTCGACGGCAGCGCCCGCCTGGTCTGGGCCGGCGACGACGACACCCCCGACGACGGCCAACCCGGGCTCTACTGGCTCGTCGAACCCCACCACTTCGTGCGCTTCGCCGGCCTCATCGACCCCCACGAACCGGTCACCGCCAACGCCGAACCACCGGTCACCATCACCGCCACCAGCCACCGCTACATCTGCAACCCCGACAAGCAGCAATACATCGACAAAGACCGCTTCGGCATCGACGACCACGGAGTCCGGCGCTCCCCGCTGCCCTGGCTCACCGCCGAAGGCGGACCCACCACCCGCGGCCGCCACACAAGCTGGGCCCGCGACCGCATCTACCTCACACCCGCCCACCCCGGCGCCGATTGGACCGAAGTCCCCAACCTGCTCTGGATCTAACCAGTCCACCGGCCCCGCCGGTGCGGTGTCTTCCGGTGCGTGCCGGATGCGCCCTGGCGGGCGCGTCATGGCCGCCTGGCGGCGGCCGCGTCCGTAGCCACTCACCTTTTAACCGTTCAGCTGGGCGCCAAGTATGACCGGCAAGGCCCCGTCACGCTCAACCCACACCCGCGCCGAACTGCACAGGCCGAGTGACCTTTTCGGCCCAACCCGAGCTCACCCGAGGCGCTGGCGCGCCCGGACTCGCGGGGGCCGAAAACCCTGCTCCGTTTCGCCGCGGCCTCTTCGGGGTTGACCGCGCCACCCCACCGGTCCCCGCGCACCCAGCGCTAACCGGCGCACCCAACACCACCGAAACGGAGAACACCATGGAAATCGACTACGCCCTGGCCTGGGACTTCCTCGACGACCACGACACCCGGCCCTACCAACTGCGGTTCCGCCTCAACGACCACTTCCGCAGAGACGGCCAGCTCGTCGCCGTCGTCGCCCGCGCCGACCACCCCGACCAAGGCCACACCCTGGCCATCAGCCGGGCCGGCGTCGACTTCGACATCGTCGAAAAAGCACTCCACGGCTGGCAGACCTGGGCCCGCTTCACCGAGAACACCGTCAGCCTCGCCGCCATCCGCCGCCGCATCACCGACGCCGGCCTCGCCTAACCCCGCCACCGGAAAGGACTTCCACCCATGAGCGCATTCCTCGTCGACCCCGAACACATCCACGTCCTGCTCTGGGCCGCCAGCCGGCCAGCCGGCCACTACGGCCCCCTGTCGTGGTATTTCGACAACCCCACCCGAGAAGGCCGGCTCACCGCCGACACCCGCGACGGCGTCGGACAGATGCTCGTCGACGAAAACGCCGCCTCGGTCAACTACCGCTACGACGAAGACGACTTATTCATCTACGCCTACCAGCGGCCGCTGCACACCACCTGGAGCACCGTCGATCTGCTCAAGGCTCTGCACTGCTACGAATACCAAGCCTGCGAGCACGCCGGCTGGCGCGACAGCCAAGCCCACGCCTTCTGCCGCGCCTTCGAGCACCGCCTGATCCAGGCACTGCCGGGCTACGACGACGGCCCCTGGGCGATCTCGCGCCTCGACGTTCCCGCCGCGGCCCGGCGCCAATAAGCCGGCCACGGATAACACCGCCAACCCGGCCGGTGCCCGCGCAGCTGTCGCGGGCCCGGCCGGTGCGGTGTCTTCCGGTGCGTGCCGGATGCGCCCTGGCGGGCGCTTCATGGCCGCCTGCCGGCGGCCGCGTCCGTAGCCACTCACCTTTTAACCGTTCAGCTGGGCGCCAAGTATGACCGGCAAGGCCCCGTCACGCTCAACCCACACCCGCGCCGAACTGCACAGGCCGAGTGACCTTTTCGGCCCTATCAAGCTCGCTGCCGCTCGCGGGCCGAAAACCCTGCTCCGTTTCGCCGCGGCCTCTTCGGGGTTGACCGCGCCACCCCACCGGTCCCCCGCACACCCAGCGCTAACCGGCGCACTCAACACCACCCGAACGGGAGAACAACCATGACCATCAAGCTCGGAACACCCGCCGACGTCATCGCCGCCGCCGCCCCCATGCTGGGCTTCGCCGTCACCGACAGCATCGTGGCCTACATGCTCGGGACCGATCCCGCCGACGGCCCGATCATCAAGGTCACCATCCGCTGCGACATCACCATCACCGCCGAACAAGGCGCAAACTTCGCGCGCACCTGCAATCTCACCGCCAGCAGGTACGACGCGGTGCTACTACTCGCGGTCTGCGGCCCCGAGCTCGACGAGCACGCCGCGGTCATCCTCGACGCGATCCGCGACTCGCTGACCGCCGCCGGCATCCCCGTGCGCCAACGCCTGCTCACCCGCGACGTCACCACCGCCGGCACCTGGACCGACCCCGACACCGGCGCCTCCGGACCCACCTACCCCTACACCGACTCGCTGCTGACCGCCCAGCGCGTCCACGACGGCGCGACCATCACCACCGACCGCGAGGATCTCGTGCGCGAATTCGACCCCATCGACCCCGCGCCGGCCGTCGCCGTCGGCGACCACGACGTCCTGGTCTACAACACCATGGAAGAGATCTCCGATGCCCTCACCGGAGTCAGCCGATACATCAGCCCTACTCTGTCCACCCGCGCCGGCATCCTCATCACCGCACAACCCGCGCTGCGCGATGCCATGCTGCACCTCGCCCTCGACCACGAACGCGCCGCCACCAACCTGTGGACCCGCATCGCCCGCCAGCTGCGCGGCCGAGCGCGCGCCGAAGCGCTCACCATCGCCGCTATCTGCTACTGCCTGATCAACGACTCCGTGCGCGCCGGCATCGCCGCCGAGATCGCCGTCACCGAAGCCGCCGCCGCCGGCGACGAGCCCCCCACACTGGCCACGATGCTCCTCGATGCCATGCGCTCAGGGATCAACCCCGCCCTCGTGCGTCGCGTCATCGCCGACACCCATCCCGGCACCTAAACCCCGGGTCTCGCCGCCAACACGGCCGGGTCCGCGCAGGTGTCGCGGGCCCGGCCGGTGCGGTCTCTTCCGGTGCGTGCCGGATGCGCCCTGGCGGGCGCTTCATGGCCGCCTGCCGGCGGCCGCGTCCGTAGCCACTCACCTTTTAACCGTTCAGCTGGGCGCCAAGTATGACCGGCGAGGGCCCCGTCACGCTCAACCCACACCCGCGCCGAACTGCACAGGCCGAGTGACCTTTTCGGCCCTATCAAGCTCGCTGCCGCTCGCGGGCCGAAAACCCTGCTCCGTTTCGCCGCGGCCTCTTCGGGGTTGACCGCGCCACCCCACCGGTCCCCCGCACACCCAGCGCTAACCGGCGCAGCAAACACCGTAGACGAACGGAGAACAACCATGACCATCGCCACCAACCCCTGGGCCATCACCGACCACGACCCCACCAGCAACCTCAACACTGCCGGACCCAGCACCACCGCAGTCCTGGCCTACGCCCGCGCCGACATCCACACCGCGGTCGACTGCGCCGACGACCCCCACCGGCGCCGCCAATACGCGCTCTCGGCCCGCGACAACGCCGTCACCGTCCTGCTCGCCGCAGACGCCACCCCCGACGAGCGCCGCCACGCCGAGTACTACCTCGCCGACGCGGAGGCCTTCATCGCCAACACCGCCGCCGACAACTAACCCAAAGCGCACACCTGCGGGGCCCGCACCGCGCGGGCCCCGGAGCCGCACCGCACACCCGCACATCGGCACATCCGAAAGGAACCCACCATGACGCACACCGACACCCTCGCCACCGTGACCGCGCTGCGCACCGCACTGCTCAACCTCGAGGCACCCACACCCGAGCTCGCCGAGCGCACCGCCACCGTCCTGGCCGGCGCGCACGCGCGCCACCTCGCCGGCGTCGCCGATCGCCACGAAGCCGCCGCCGCGCAGCTCTACGAGCGCATCGCCGAGCACCTGACCGACCGACCCATCGCCGCGGCCGCCTACGCCCTGGCCGCCCAATGCGCCTTCCTGGCCGCCGACTACCGCCACACCGCCACCCTGATCACCGCCGCCGAAAACCACGCCGCCAGCCACAGCAGCGACGTGCCGCCGCTGGCTCGGCTGCTCAAGCTCGACCACCGCGTCAACAACCCCGCCGCGTCTTAGCTCCACACGAACAGAGCCGGCACGCCCCTGTCCCACGACAGGCAGCGTGCCGGCTCTCTTTTTCTTCCGGCCTCAGCCCGGCTCAGTACCCGATGCCGGCGCTGAGCCCCGCGCTCATCCAGTCCCACAGCTGGCCGCCAACCATCCACGCCAGCACCGCGCCCTCTACGGCCACCGCCGCCAGAGCCGCCCAAATCTTGCCCATCGTCACCCCCTCTTCCCGGTAGCTGCCAGACCTTCGATCTCGCGAGCCACACTCTGTTTGATAGCCCACGCACGCCCCGCGGCCGGCTCTGCCGTCACCGCGGTCGACCGGGCCGTGGCCAACGCCCGCCCCTCACCTCTCACAACCCACTCACCTTCACGTCGTCCCCCACACCCAACTCTTTTCCCTTCCCCTCACCCTAAGTCCACCCCTCACCTCACACTGGCACCAATTCCTCACCACCTCCCCCCTTGCAGCACACCCACTCCGCCTCACCTCCGCTCCCACCAACAGACTTCCGGCACATTGGCACAAGTTTGTGCCGGCACATTGGCACAAGTTTGTGCAATACTCGGGTTCGGGCGCTGGCGCGCCCGAACCCCGGCCGCCTGGCGGCGGCCTGTCCGGCTTGGTGAGGTGGTCGATGACGGTGCGACCGTGCTGACGATCTCACGGTTGAGCCGATGGAGCATCGGCTACTACAACGACACCGCCAATCAAGCCCGCCAGGCGTCGATGGACCGCCAGGCCGCCGGCGGCGGGCTCGGCGAGTACTACTCCGAAGGTGACACCCGGGTCCCAACGTGGGTGGTGGTCGGGGACAAGGCCGCGGCCGGCGAGGCCACCGGGCTGGACGGGGCCGCTCTCGACGGCGGATTTGCTGACACCGAGACCGCGGCGCGGTGGCTCGATGACGGAGTCACCCCCAACGGAGAGTCGGGGCGAGCGTTCGGGACCAACGGAGTGCACGGTTTCGACCTGATGTTCGCCGCGCCCAAGAGTGTGTCGCTGCTGCGGTCGCTGACCGATGACGTGGCCGAAAAGGTCATGCAGAACGCCCACGTCAAAGCCGTCGAAGCGGCCATGACCTACCTGCATGAGCACGCCGGATACACGCGGGTGCATAACCCGCTGACCAGCAACAAGGATCTGCAACGGCTGCCCGGGCTGGTGGCGATCGCCTACCAGCATGAGACGTCGCGGTGCGGGGATCCGCACCTGCACACCCACGTCATCGTGCCGAATCGGCAGGCCAGAGCCGACGGGCGGTTGGTGTCGATCGACTCCAAATCGCTGTATCACGAAGCCAAAGCCGCCGGGATCATCTACCAGGCCACGCTGCGCCACGAGCTGCACGCCGAGCGGGGCTTCGAATGGCAACACGTCGACGAGCACTCCGGTATGGCCGAGATCGCCGGAGTGGACGTCGCGAGTATCAAGGCGTGGTCGCAGCGGTCCACCCGACTGCGGGAGTGGGCCAAAGACAACCTCGTCGTCGTCGACGGTGAACCCACCGCCGCGCAGCTGGCGACCGCGCAGAAAGCCACCCGGCCCACCAAACCCGAACAGCTCGCCTGGGAAGAGCTCAAAGCGATGTGGCGCGCGGATGCACGCGGACTGACTCTGGAGCGCGACGCGCATTTCGCCGCGCGCGACCAGCGGCGCGCACAGGCGCGCACTCCTCTGGACCGGACGCGCATCGCGCACATGGCGGCGCGCATCGACAAGGCCGCTTTCACGCGCGCCGACATGGTGGAAATCGTCGGCGCGCAACTGCCCGTCGACGCGGCCGGGGAACCGCGCGCGCTCATCGAACAATTCGTCGACGACGTCGGTGTGCGCATCAGCGCACCGCGCGAGGCCCAGCACCGCGAAGGACACGAGAAGTACACCGTCGACGAGATCATCCTCGAGGAATCGCGCATCCTGGACATGGTCGACACCGCCGACAACCGCAGCCGCCTCGACGTGCGCGCCGTCGATCTCGGCGACCTGTCCGTCGACCAGGAACGCGCCATCCGCAACATCGCCGTCTCGCCGTTTCTGGTGCAGCCGTTGCAGGCGCCAGCCGGTGCTGGCAAAACCCACTCACTCAAAGCGCTGCGCGGCGCGGCGCACCGCGCGAACAAGGAAGTTCTCGTACTCGCACCCACCGGCAAAGCCGTCGATGAGGCCATGCAGGAAGAAGCCGGCGACCGCGGGCTGACCGTGGCCATGGCGCTCAACCTCATCGAGGACCACACGCTGGCCATCGACGGGCGCACCGTCGTGATCGTCGACGAAGCGTCCATGGTCGGCACCCCGGACCTGAAGAAACTGGTGTCGGCCGCGGTGGCCGGGCGCGCCAAAATCGTGCTCGTCGGTGACCCCTACCAGCTGGAGCCGGTGAAGGCCCGCGGCGGCATGTTCGAGCACCTGAGTGGAGAGCTGCCCTGGTCGCAGCGACTCGGAGAAGTGTGGCGGATGCGCAGCGCCGAAGAACGCGACGCCTCGCTGGCGCTGCGCTCCGGGCACGGCAACCGGCTGCGCAAAGCGGTCGGCTGGTACCGCATCCAGGGCCGCCTACACACCGGCGACCCAATCGCGATGGCCAAAGACGCCGGCGATGCCTACCTGGCCGACCGTGCTGCCGGGAAAGACTCGCTGATGGTGTGTGACTCCTGGGAGATGGCCGACGCGCTGAACCTGCGCATCCACAACGCCCTGGTCGGTGACGGCCCCTCGGTGCGAGCCGCGCGTGAGCAGCAGGTCGCAGTCGGCGACATCATCGTCAGCCGCGAAAACGACCGCACCATCGCCGTGCACCCCGGCGCCGATCAGCCCCTCGGCCGGGACGTCGACCAGGTCCGCAACGGCAACCGGTGGCGCGTAGCCGGCATCGACGAGAAAACCAACCGGGTCGCCGCCGAGCGGCTCTCCGACAAGGCCCGCGTCGTGTTCGACGGCGACTACCTGCGCAAGAAGATCACCCTCGGCTACGCGGTGACAGTGCACTCCGCCCAAGGGGTGACCGTGGGTAGCAAGACCACCCCCGGGGTATGCCATTCGATCCTGTCCGACACCTCCACCCGCTCCATGGCCTACGTCGGGATGACCCGCGCCAAAGACGAAAACCACGCCTACGTCTACCAACGGATCAGCGGCGAAGCCGACCACGAACACTCCCGCATCGTGGCCGGCGCCGACATCCACGTCCTGCGCCGCGGCAACAAATACTCAGCAGCACACCATTTCCGCACCATCCTGGCCAACGACGACCGGGCCCGCACCATGCACGCCGAAGCCGAACGCACCGAACGTCACCTGCTGCCCCAGCCGGTCAGCGACCTACTGGTCACCCAAGAGCAGCGCGGCCACACCCGCAGCGCGGTGTGGCGCGAACACAGCGCCGCCGGCCGGGCCGCGGCGGCGGCCTACGAACGGATGGCCACCGTCGCCGAACGCGACCGCGATCGCAGCCGCGACATCGACGGCCTCGAACTCTAGAAAGCCCACTGAGAACTCAGCCGAGAACCGTGTGAGGAGAAGGACTTGGACACCATCGTTTTCGGAACCGGTATGCCGTGCATGCTGGCGTTCCTGGACCACGACATCGACCACGTCGTGGCGACCTGGGAATCCTGGGTCCAGGCCGGGCAGTTCGTCCGCGCCCGCCACGAAGATCCCACACGCGATGCCATCATAGGTTTCCTGCCCGCCGCGATCGGGACCGTCGAGTTCGTACCGCATCATCCATACCGCCGATGGCCCGACCGGATGTTGTGGAGCAACCCGCACCTACAAGCCCACACCAGCACCGCCGACCTGCCGCCAGAGAAAGCGCACTACTGGACGCTCAATCCGGCCGGATTCAGTGCACGATTCGACGACACCATGCCCGCCGGGGCGCCCGGCTTGATCTTGGGTCACTGGGAACCCGGCCGCCTCTAAAGTTCGGCCGACCGCATCGCGCGGCCGGCGGTGGCGTCGCTTCTGCGTCGGCTCCCTGCACGTGCGGTGATCACCGCAATCGACTTGGCCTGGGAACTTGCAACAGCAATGGCCACAGTGACTGATCGTGCGGGAGGACGCGAGGTGAGCAGGGCGACGCAGGGCGCGACTGGCCGGTCTACGTCGGCGCTTCTGAGAAGATGAGACCGATCACCCGTTCGACGCCGACAGCGAGGTCTCGTGACGATCAGTGCACAGACTCGCAAACTGTTGTGGGGTCGTGCCCACAACATGTGTTCCTTCGCGACGTGCTGGCAGGCATTAACCGCCGACGAAGTGGACGCGCGAACCGGTAAAGCATTCGCCGTCGTCGTCGGCGAGGAGGCACACATCCGCTCTGGGAGCCCTGGCGGACCACGCTATGACCCGGATTATCCGAGCGCTGACATCGATAAGTACGAGAACTTGATACTTCTGTGTCCGACGCATCACAGCTTGATCGATGCGCATGACGGCGACGCCTACGACGTCGACACCTTGGTCAAGATGAAGGGGCGCCACGAAGAACAACAGGGACGCAAGGACCGCATCACTCAGACCGTCCGGCTCTATGTCGGCAAGCAGTACGAGATTGACGACAGAGTTCTGTTCGAGCAGGTCGACCTGCACGGTCCCAGTGTTGACGCGATGTTCGTCGACGTTCCGTTCGCGTGTTCACCCGACACGGCCATCGCTGAAGTCATCGAACGAATTGCCGCTGAGCATCCCGGTGACCCGGAGGCACTTGCAGGCGCCGGCGACAAGGTGGTTGCCGGAGCCGCCCAGGCGCTTCTGCATCCGGACTGGCGCGGCAACGCACTACTGGTCGGTGGGCCTGGCCAAGGAAAGTCCACGCTGCTGCAGTACCTCTGCCAGTTCCATCGTTCTCGCATGCTGGACAAGAGCTCCTACACCGGCGACGACCAGCACCTTCCACAGGCGACGCGCATTACCAGGACGGCAATTCGATTGGATCTGCGGCGTTACGCCCAATGGGCAACCGACCAGAAACCCGCCGCGAAGACCAAGAAAGGACAACACGCCGCCACCGCCGCCAGCCCGGCCTGGCGCAGCATCGAGCAATACATCGTCGCCGAAGTCAAGAACGGCAGCGGCGGCCACCAATTCTCCCTGGAGGATCTGGCCGCGTTGGTGTCGACCGAACCGATGCTCATCGCCCTAGACGGACTTGACGAGGTCGCCAACATCGACCAACGCTTGCACGTCAGCAACGAAATCGTAGAAATGCACGCTCGCCTGAAGGTCGACGCGCGTGATCTGGTCGTCATTGTCGCAACGCGCCCAGGAGCGACCACGTCGCGACTATGGTCCTCCCGCGACTTCCCCAGATTCACATTGCAGCGGCTCTCACAGGGGCTGCGCATCCAGTACCTGAGGAAGTGGTCGACCGTCGCCGGCCTGAGCGAGGAGAACACCGACAAACTGCAGGCAACCTTCATGGACAACCAGCACGTGCCACACATCCGCGAACTTGCCTCCTACCCAATGCAACTCGCCATCCTTTTGCATCTTCTGCATCGCCGCCAGTTGCTCCCCCAGCAGCGCACGGAGCTTTACGCTGAGTACCTGAAGACCTTCCTGGATCGAGAGCAGACAGCAGGCAAGGAACCCCTGCTCGCCGACCAGCGCGACACCATCGTGAGTGTCCACGCATACCTGGGCTGGTACCTGCAGACCAGGGCAGAAGAGGGCGCCGGCGCCGGTTCGATCTCACGCAGCGAGCTACGCGCAGTGCTGCGCGAGCATCTTGAAGGCCAGGAATACGGCCAGCAGTTCGCCGACCGCCTGTTCTCTGCCATCTCCACACGGGTGCTTTGCCTGGTCGAACGAGAGACCGATCGCTTCCAGTTCGAGGTTCAGTCGTTGCGTGAGTACTTCACCGCGCTTTACATTTTCCAGAATGCTCCCCCCAAAGGGATCGGCAATTCGCGAGACGACTGCCTAGATGCGCTGCTGCAACGCCCCTACTGGTCCAACGTCTGCCGGTTTTTCGTGGGTATGTTCTCCAAGGTCGAAGTGCGTGGGATCCGCCAGAACTTGCGTCAGTTGAGCACAGCGGCAACCGATCTCACGCTGCATCCAATGCTGCGCTCTATGGCCGCCCAATTCCTCGATGACCGAACCTATGTCGGGCAGGCCGATGAACCGATTCAAGAAGTCGTGGACTTCGTGCTGGAGGGCCCCGGGGTAATCCTGGCCGGAGATGGCCTGCTCGACGTCAACGGCCCACACCTTCGGTTCTCCGAACGAGCCGGACAATCACAGGCCGCGCGGCACCTCAAGACACGACTCGTTGACGAGGCGTCGCCCGAGACGAGAACGGCCATCGCCGCGCTGCTGCGCCGACACTGCGCCACCGACGACCTGCACCAGTGGTGGTGGACGCAGACCACACCCACAATTGCGTGGCTACAGACCGCCGCCGAGCTGGGCGTTCTCAGCGAGCTCAGCGAGCCGGAAAACGACACGCTCGCAGCAATATTGACAGCGCTGAGCACCGACATGGTCTGGCTCGCCGCGCTATTGCACCAAGGTGGCTACAACGGACGTCACGGCGAGATCATCGCGCTCTGCAAGACCGACGTTAATGAAGGCGCCGCAGACGCGATCGCGCCGATTCAGACGACGTCAGTCGTCCCCCTGGTGGAGTGCGCCGCCAAGGCGAAACTGCGGCCGCACGCTCACACCGCCACCCAACGAGCACGCCGGACACGGATTCGGCAGCGGGGCCAGCCCGGTGATGTGGTGCTGCACGAGATTGCCGAGTTGTCGAACTACCTCTCGGAGAAACCGCCCTCCGAAGCGACTGCCAACGACTGGTTTAACCGGCTGAAGAGAATCGCGCAGACATGGGGTGACGGCTGGGTACTGCGACAAGCCATCGCAACTGTTCCCTCCGACCTGGACCTGCACGCGCTGGCCGATCGCGCAGGCTCCGATGAGCCAACTCTGGCCACCGCGGCCTTGACGGAACATGACGCGCGTTCGCACAACAAGGACGCAGACTGGTGGCACCAGTCGCTCGCTTCGTGCACATCCGACCTCGACCGGCGGCACTGGGTGTTCTCGCTGCTGAGCATTGCGCGTCCGCAAGCGGTACTCGACGTGGCACCACGCCTCAACGACGAGGTGTCAGCCCTATCGCCCAAACACTATGCCGCAGTCCGATATGCGCTGGGGTGGTTCATGAAATCATCGTTGGCCCGCGAACTCGTATTTGCCGATCCGCTGCGGCTTCGGCAAGTCGAGGTGAGCCCGCGGACGTTATGGGTGATTCGCGCGGTGGGCACCGAGGCGACCATCGAGTGGACAGATCGACGGCTGGAAACGGACTTCGAGTCGTTGCTGCAACCCGGGTTGGGCGACATGCGGCCGTTGCTGCGCGCCGTCGGGTCGCACACCACGGTGAAAGCCAAGCAGCTCAAGAACAGTCGCTCGCTGTTACCCCTCGGCGGATGGGCCAGCGACATCAAGCTCGGCGCGTTGAGCCTTGAGCTTGCCCGTGAGATCCTCCGAGACCCCGATCAGTGGCCGGGCGATCTCGCGCAACGGGCCGCCGAGAAGATCGGAACGAGACTCGCGTCGAAAGCCTCAACGCTGGCCGCCACCGCGCAAGCCGACGCGTGGTTTACCTAACGTAATTTGGATCTCGGTCACGATCGCGTAGTCAGCCACGTCAGCCGAGGCGGTTCACCGTGCCGTCATTAAGAGCAGCAACAAGTAGGGTCTGACGGGTGATTGAAGCGGTTACGCTGGGCCGGCTCCCACAGCCGAGGCGATGTCGTGACGACTGATACCCGGCGGCGGGGAAAGGCCGCGCTCGACCGAAAGATCAACGCGTGCCGCAAATGCGTTCACCCCGACCGCTTGAATGAGCCCGGCGTGACCGAATCAGCGCCCGGTTTCGGCTCAATCGATTCGCCTGTCGCGATCGTAGGCGAGGCGCTGTGCCGCGCCTGCATGAAAGAGCAGGAGCCCTTCTACGGCGGCAGCGGACGCGTCCTTGATCGTTGTTTTGAGCGGGCCAAGGTCGCCAAGACGGACCTGTTCATCACGAACTCGATTCACTGTCACCCTCCTGATGATCGTGACCCGTACCCGCATGAGAGTGCGAATTGCTTGCCGTTCCTGCGTGCTGAGTTGCGTGACATCGTTCAGCCGCTCCTGGTGATCGGCGTCGGCAAGTTCGCGAAAGTGGCGTTGCTGCAGGTGTATCCCGAAGCGCGACAGCTGAGTTGGCCGTTCCGTGTGCCGCGTGCACGTCGAGCTGATCCGCCTGACCTGCCGTATCTGTTGTTTCCGCAGCACCCTTACTTCATCATGACCCGGCCCCTTGCTGTTCGTGATCACTATGAGCGCCGGTTGGCCCGCGCGATCGAGTGGGGTTTCACGACGACATGACGAGTCCCCCGGTTGATCTGAGCTCTTTTACCGGCTGGATTCCGTTCGCGCTGCTACCGACTGCTGGCGTGCCTGCCGAGCCGGGTGTGTACGTCGTCGTGCGACCGAGTGATGAGCCGCCGATGTTCCTCGATGTATCGCCTGCTGGGCATTTCAAAGGAAAAGACCCGACTGTCACCGTCGCCGAGCTGGCTGCACTGTGGGTGCCCGGTGAGCGGGTCGTCTATATCGGCAAAGCCAATGCGGGCGCAAACGGTAAGCGTCATCTGCGCAAGCGACTCGACGAGTACCGCAGGTTCGGCGCGGGCGAGCCGATCGGCCACTCAGGCGGCCGACGTATCTGGCAGCTAGCCGATCATGACCGTCTGCTCGTCGGCTGGCGCGCCACCGACGACGCCGATGCCGCGACCATCGAGACGAAGATGCTCGCCGAGTTCCGCGCACGTTACGGGCGTCTCCCGTTCGCGAACATGCGCGGTTGAGCCGCGGCTTGTCGATCACGGCAGGCGGGGCCACGGGTCTCGGACAATGGGTCAGCGACCAGCGTAAGAAGCATCGCGCCGGCCAGCTCGCCGACACCCGCCGCCAGCGCCTCGAATCGCTGCCGGCTGGAATTGGTAGTCGATGCAGGTCAGTCACCGCTGGGGCGCTGTTCGCGAACGAAGAACCGGTCCGAGGCCAACCCCGTCATTGCATCTGCGTCATTTCCGGTGATCATGGCCAGCGAGAGCGGCTCACCGGGGTCGAGGACTGCAAAGCCTGCCCGTTCATAGAAGCTGACCAGGGGTGTGCGCTCTGCGGCGAACTGGCCGTAAACCATGATCAGCTTGTCACGGATCGCGGTGTCGAGGGCTGAGCGCAGCAGTCGGGTGCCGTGCCCGCGACCCTGCTGCTCGGGGTCGACGACGATAGTGTGGATCTTGGCCACTGACAGCGCCGCGATCATGAAGTTGGTGAAGTTGAGCGACGGTTCTCCATCGCCGGGCGCCTCAGCGCCCATCCGTGAATGCATAACATCCCACAGTCGGCGGTGAGCACCCATGATGAGGGCGCCGATCGGGGCGTCGTTGAGGCGGAGCACCCGGACCATCATCCGGGCCAGCCCCCACTGGTTGTCGGGGAGCTGCGTGAGCTGCTCAAGGTTGCGCCGAAAGCCGCCGCCGGTCGCAACGCCCAAATATCCGCCGGTGAACGCCCGCTCGAACCGGGTGGCCTCAGCGGCCGGGTCGTCGCTGGCGACGCCGGCACGTTCGAACCACGCCGGTAGGCGGGCGAAGTCCTCAAGCTGTGGTGGGCCGATGGTGACCCGGTTACGACCCATCGCGCGGCGCCGGTCTTAGCGGTCGGTCGGGCTCGCGGGCGCGGCGGTGCCGCCCAGTGAGGAGGCCAGGGCGCGGCTCATGTCGTCGGTGTTGACGATGAGCACCGAGGGATCGGCCGCGGCCAGCGCGGACAGCTCCTCGGGGGTGTTGCTGCTGAGTCGTCGTGCTCGCTCGCGCTTGCACGCGATGACCACCTTGCGGGCGTAGCGACCGTTGCCGGCGATATCGAGCGCGGTTCCGGCGTCGGTCGGCGTGGCGCGCAGCCGGGAGGCTTCGGCGTGCAGCAGGGGCCACGCGTCCTCGGCGATCGCGATCTTCTCCTTGGCGGCGATGTGGCGGCCGATCGCCTCGATTTCGTCGGCGTTGTAGCTGGAAAAGCTCAGGGTGAAGTTGAACCGCGACGCCAGGCCGGGGTTGGCGGCCAGGAAGCGGCGCATCTCTTTCGGGTAGCCGGCGACGATGACCACCAACTGGTCGCGGAAGTCTTCCATGTACTTCAGCAGCGTGTTGATGGCGTCTTTGCCGAAACTGTGGCCCTCGGTTTCGGGTACCAGCCGGTAGGCCTCGTCGATGAACAACACGCCGCCCAGCGCCTCTTCGCACACCTCTTTCATCCGCTGCGCGGTCTGGGAGACGTAGCCGACGACAAGGTCCTCCTCGGTGACCTCCATGGGGTCGGGGCGCTGAATCTTGCCCAACCCGAACAGGATCTCCGCGACGATACGGGCGAAGGTCGTTTTCGCTGTTCCCGGTGGTCCTTCGAAGACGATGTGGTTTTCGCCCGTTGACGAGGTCTCCTGGCCCTGGGCGGCCATCAGCTGATCGATCTGAATTTCGGTGCGCCACACCGCGATCTGTTCTTTGGGGCCCTCAAGTCCAATCAGCTCGTCGAGGCGGCGCTTGGCGTGGGCGAGGACTTCTTTCTGTTCGTCGGCCAGCGCGGCCGCGTCGCGTTGCGCGCGGCTGGTCTCGGTGGCCGGGTCCCATTTGTCGGTGCGGGTGGCGATGGTTTCGGGATCGGTCACCACGAGGCGGTAGGTGGGGTCGTCGATCGCCTGCTGCGCGGCGGGCAGCAGCTGCCCGTCGGCGGCGGCCGCGCGGAACGCGGCCAGGGCAGCCTCGTGCTCGCCGAGCTCGCGAAGGCACCAGCCGCGGGTCAGCGCCACATCGGCGGCCACGTAAGGATTGGCCGAGTTGATCTTGTCGGCCGCACTCAGCGCTGCTTGGAACTGGCCAAGGCTCGCCGCAGCGGCTGCCGCCAGCGCCGCCACCGCGTCGGTGACCGCGTCGAGCACATGGGTCGCCTCCGCTGGCGGGGATACCGCCGTCGCGGCCAGCAGATCAGGCCAACGGCGGGTGTGGAAATGCAGTGTGGCGGTGATGAATTGGCGCCACTGGGCGGCTTGGGTGTCCTCGCCGAGGACGGGGTCCTGCAGCAGCTCGGCGCCCTGGCCGTACTGTCCGGCGCGGATCAGCGCCGAGGCGTAGGCCAGGGTCAGCGTCGCGCGCGACCACACCGGCAGCGTCACATACAGCGGTGCTGACGTCTGGGCGTGCAGGTCGCCGTCCTTGAGCCCGATGCGCCGGGTCTCGCGGTAGAGGGCCCGGGAGTGTTCATGCGCTCCGGCCAAGGTGGCCAACTCCTGGTCGCCACACGCCAGCCGGCCCAGCCAGGCATCGGACATGCCGGGGTTGGCGGCGGTGATGCGGGTGAACTTGCTCAGCGCGGTGGCGTGGTCACCGGAGCGGTAGTTGTCCATCGCGGCGTCGAACGCGCGGCGCTGTTCGGTCGGCGAGGTCATGGCTGGTGCGGCCTCCTTGGCTACTTGTCGGTGATGGGATTGACGGTAGTCGGTGCACCGCCGGGCGGTCCTGGCTCATCGTCGGGCGGCGGCGGCATCTCCTCATCGTGGGGCGGCTCGGGCGGCAGGGGGAGGAATGCGAGATGGCGGGCGTCTTGCAGGTCGGCCATCGGCGGCAGTGACGTCGCTGTCTCGCCGTGCCCGAGCGGACCGTCGGCGGGCAACCCGACGCTGGGCGGGGCGGCCGCGGGCCCGGAGTGTCCCCGGGGAGCGGGTGCGGCGTCGCGGGCGCCGTCGAAGCCGCTGAGCATTCCCTGAATGCCGCCGGGCTGGGGTGCCGACAGCGCCGGCTCGCCGCCGCCGGGCGGGGCGGCGTGGGCGCCGCCGCTGGGGTCGATGCCGCCGGTTGACGGTGGGCCGGCGGTGTCGGCTCCCCCACCCTGGCCGGGACTGGACAGACCCGATCCGGCACCCTCGGAAGGGACCGGCTCAAACCCGGACTGCGGCTGGCCGTGGACTTGGCGGGCATCGGCGGCCTGGGCGTCGAGCTGCTCCCAGGGCGTGGTGTCCCCGCGGTGGCGCAGACGTGAACCCAGCCCTTGCGCGCCGGCGACGGCGGCGCCGCCGACCCCGCCGACCGCGGCGTGCATTCCCATGCCGACGGCCACACTGCCGGCCTGGCGGAACAGGCCCGGGCCGGGACGGTCGGCCGACAGATCCGCGCGGATGTAGCGCAGCAGCATCATCGCCGCGATCGAGACCGCGCCCATCATCAGCACGTGGGCGAAGGGGTTGGCGCCGCCGAGCTGGGCTGGTAGACGCCCGGCGACGATGGATTCCACCGCCAACCCCATGACGCTGACGAACACGATGTAGACCAGGACCTCGATGGCGTGCCGGAAAAATTTCCAGACCACATCTTGGGCGCGCCGCTGTGGGGCGCCGGGGATCGCGCCCAGCCACAGCGTCGGCAACAAGATCACCGTCGTGTAGATCGCTTTGACCGAGACCTTGAGCACCGCCCACCCGGAGAGCACCATGAATGCGCCCAGCAGCAGTGCGGCGATGACGAACACCAGACCCACCCAGATGTTGGTCCCATCGAGGTGCTGGGCGTAGGACACCGCGGCGGTGTTGCCGCAGGATTGCATGGCGCGGATCGGGCCGTCGGGGGCGCCGCGGTTGACCGCCGCCGACCAGGCGGCGCCGCAGCCGCCGACGCGATCAACGACATGACCGAAGTTCCACAACTGCAACGGTTCTCGCACCGTGTGGGTGATCAGGCTGGCGGTCAGCGCGTCGACCTGGCCGCCACCGCTTCCGGCGCCGTCGAAGGCGCCGTTGTGGCCGGGGGTCGCGGCCTGGGCGACGCTGAAACCGACGCGGCGGGCGAACTCGAGTAAGCCGCCTTCGCCGTACATCAAGCCGGCCGGGTTGGCGAAGATGGCGACCGACATTGCCGGGATGGTCAACGCAATCAGGATCATCGTCCAGCCCCGGCCCTCCTCGCCACGTCGAATCGCGAGGTAACCGATGAACACCCCGAGCGGAATCGCGATGACCAGCAGACCCAATTGGGTGGTGACAGTAACGACCGCACTGGTGAGTGCGTGGGCGATCTGACCGATGACGGTCAGCCAGTAGGTGCTCACGGTGATTTTCATCAGCCACAGCGCTAAGGCGATGATGCCGATAAACGCGCCGGCCTCGGCGGTCAGGATGCTGGCCGAGGTGACATTGAACGCCATCGTCTCCATGGCGTGCAGCGTCCAGGCCATCCAACTGTCGGGTGTCCAGCCGATGTCGGGGCCGGCCTGGGTGATCTGTTCGCGGATCGTGGGCAGGCTCAGGTAGTAGTTGCCCAGCGGCACCCCGTAGGTGTCTTTGAGGCCGGTCCAGTTGAGCACCATCGCGTTGGTCGAGGCGCTGGCCGCCGGGGCGGCCGCGGTGGCGGTGATCGCCAAGGCGTTCAAGACAGCCAGCAGCAGCAGTGGGCGGCCTAACCGCGGGTGGGTCAGGTACCAGTAGTGCAGGCGCGCGGTCATGCGGGCCCGGCCGCTTGACTGCGCTGCTTGGCGCGGTGCGGGTTGGTGTCATAGCGCGCCGCCAGGGCCGCGGTCGGCGCGGCGAACAAGCCCACCTTCCCGAAGCCGCCGAACTCGTCGAGGAACCACGCTTCGCCCTCACGACCCGGGATCACCTTGCCGTAGCGGTCGTCGATCGCGTCGTCGCCGTGGTCGACCAGCTGCACAGGGCTGGTGTTGTTGACGTAGTTGGCCAGCAGCTCCGGGTGACGGTCCAGGTCGCGGTCACACCATTCCAGCGTCGCCTTGGCGATGTCAGATCGCTTGAACCCCAAGCACAGTCGCTGATCAATGAACTCGTCTTCGAGCACGGCGAAGTCCTTGATCGGCTGCTGGCTGATGCCGCACAACCCCGTCCACGCCTTGCGGCCCTGCCGGATAATCGTGTTGGCGCACTTCTGCCCGCCGGGTGAATTCGTCCAGGCCGCGCATTCCTCAACAACCAGCATGTCCGGCTGCTCGGGGCGGGCAAAGAAAATGGACTGGGCCAGCTCTGCCGCCAGGCCGTAGAGCGCTTGGGCGGCCCGCTGGCCGGGCGTGGTCTGCTGATGCAGGTGCGCTTGATATTCCTCAGTGACTGTGGGCAGCTTGAGGCCGGCGAAGTTCCAGATCACACATTGAGCGGTGGCCAGGGCGGGGACCGGCAGATTCTCGTCGAACAGTGGCCGCAGTAGACGTTGTGCGGCCAGGCCTTCCAGTCCGATCAGGAGATCGGTGTCGGCGTCCGTGCGCTCGGCGGCGGGCAGGTCACGCAGATAGCGGATCAGCTGCGCGGTGCTGTGAATGGCGTTGGCTTGCCGAGATGCCGGCGCCAGATGTCCCCAGAGCCGCTGGGCCTCGCGGCTAAGCGGAGAAAACCCCAATTGCGGCAGCAAATGGTCAATGGTTCGCTCGGCGGCCTCCTCAAAGGGGAAAATTCTTAAACCGTCGAGGCTGAAATTCATGCGCGCAACATCAATAACCACTTTGTCATCGAAATCGACCAAACCTTTTTCATGTTCGCGCGCATCGGTAGGGTCGAACAAATGCAGACCAGCGCCGAGTTTCAACCACGACCGGCTCAAATTCTTGGTCACCTGCGATTTCCCGCGCCCCGGTGAGCCGCACACGACCAGATTTGCCGGATTCTCCCGCGCCGGCGCGTTGATGACATCGAGCAGCACGACATCGCGCAGCCCCGGACTGGTCAGATTCATCCCCAGCGGGACACCGGTGTTGTTGCCCAGTTTGCTTGCCAGCAGCGGCACGAACGGCGCGAAACGTTTGGTCGTGGTCGGGTTACGAAACTCATCAAGAGCGGCGCGGCGCTCCCCGCCCGGGGCGAACGCCCGCAACAACGTGGGCTGGCTGCCGCGCCACCGTTTCGACCCGATGTTCTGGCCGCGGTAGGTCCGGGCGAGGTCGGTGACCGCCCGGTTGACCGTGTCCGGATCGCCCGCGGCCGCGGCGATCACGATCGCGGCGTTGACGCCGCGCTCGGCGCTGCCCCGTTTGAGCTCGGAGGCCAGCTCCCTGCCGGAGGCCAGCTTGCGCAGCAGCTCATCGGAGCTCGACGCGTGTCGGCCGCGCTGGCGGTACTGATCACGGATGTTGACGATGACGTTCTCCGCGGTCGACACGGCAACATCGGCGCTGGTGAAGGTGATGTTGATGGTCCAGTCCAAGACGCTGTCCGGGGTGGTGCGGTCATCGAGGACCTTGAACAGCGTCGAACGCGGCCAGGCGATCCCGCTGTCGGGGAAGCTGTCCAAGGGCAGCAGCGCTTGATAGGAGTCGGGCACCGCATCGGTGCGGTCGCGGAAGGTGCGCACGAACACATCGGCGTCGCTGCGCGCCGCGCGCCACCGCCGGCCGCGCAGCTTGGCGGCCCCCGGGTCGAGGTGGACCGGGCTAAACGCTGAGCCGGGCAGGGTGGCGTCGGGATCAAACGGCTGCCCCGGCAGCGGTGCATCCCACACACCGCGGCTGGCGATGTAGTTCCAATGCCACCAAATCTGTTCCACCGTCGCGGGTTTGGGGAAAAACACCGCAGGCAACGCAGCGACCATCTGGGCGGCCAGCTCGCGGTAGTAGGCGATCGAGGAATCGGTGTCCTTATCGCGACCCACCGCGACGTCGACCATGCGCCGCCACATGCCGCTGGGGGTGCGCCCGGCCAGACCGTAATCCAGCGGCAGGCTCAGCCAATAGATGCGCCGGCGCGCACGGTGCCCGGCGATCGTCGGCTCCCAGCTGCGGCAGTGCTGGACCCACGGCCGCGCCGTGGCCGCCAGACCCGTCTCATCGCCGTCGCGCAGGCGCAGATCAGGATGGCTGTAGAGCATCTTTCGCACGGTGCTGCGCGATGCCACCGGCACCGTCAAGCCACTGATCGACGATCCAGATGGCAGTGCCCGCCACAGCTCGGCGTGCTCGGCGGCCACGCGTTCCTGCCACTCTTCGGACAAGAAGATGAACGGCTGACCGGACAACAGGTAGTCGGCGTAGACCCCGTGAGGGGTCAGCCGCAGGTTGCCGATCGCGCGTAGCGGGGTGGCCAAAGACATTCGACGAACCGGCCCTTCTAGCGGTGCGAGCGGTGCGAGGACACGACCTGCGGGCGCAGGTTCTCCCACCACCAGCGGGCCCGGGTGCGCAGCGACGGACGGGTCGCGGGCAGTTTCGACAACAGCCACACCGCCGCCGCGGTCACCACGACGCCGATGATGAGCAAGCGCAGCGCGTTGCCGGAGTTGATGTTGGCGGTGACCAAAGAGCCGGTCACGATGAACCCGAGCACTGCGGCGAAGGCGTCCGGGGCGCGCCACTTCTCTTTGAACGGCAGCGTGAAACCGTCCCCGGAATCGCCGAGGTGGATGGGCAGCGAACGCTGATCGGAGTAGATCTTGGCCGAGACGTCGTTGCTCATCGCTCAGCGATCCCAGACGCTGTCCACACGGACCGGGTTGCGGATCCCGGCGTCCTCGGCTTCCTGGGTCACCGCCGCGGCGATACCTACCGACAGCCCGATCAGCACCGCGAACACGATCGCGCCGATCTCGGCGGTGATCGCCGCACCCGACCCTTCTTTGAGCTTCTTGATGGCCGATCCGGCGCCGATGACCAAGGCGACCAGCGCCAGGAATCCCAGCACCGCCAGACCGAGTTTGTTACCGGACTCAAAAAGACCCGATGCCGCCAGTAATTCGGTATTTTCTGCCATGTTCCCTCACGCCTTTCTCAATCGCCCTTTAGTTATGTGGTTTGGCGACAGGGTTGGCTTCGGATTGGGTGCCAACCTGCGGAACTAAGTCTATGGCCGCCACCATCCACGTCCCGCCGCTATTTTCGACCGTCAGCGGATACACCAAATTCACGGTGGCAAATTGTGATGTCTGCGCGACGACGGTGGCCCGCACGTGCAGCTGCTCGCCGGGTGCTGGCGTGTCGGGCACGCTGCGGTCCGTCGCTGCCGCCGAGACCACCGCACTTTGATAGCCGCCGATCGGGCGCAGCGGCGCACCGGCCACTACGTAGCGATCCAGTCCGTTGGTGGCCGTCAAATAGGTACGGATGAATCCGGCGACCACGGCGAACACCGGGCTCTCGGGGCCCAGCGCGTTGCGGTAGTCCAGCGTGAAATCCGCGCCCGGACCCGGATCGTTGATCTGCGCCGGGAAATCCAGGGCACGGGGTTGACGATTCCACAGCGAAATCGGGACCTGATAGAACGTGCGCGTGGGTTGCGCTGAGGCATATGCGCGTTCGTTGACCGAGATCACGGCGGTGTAGAGCTCGGTGTCACCGAGCGTGCCCATCCTGAGCACCGGTCCCACCTGAGGCGCGGTGATCACTGCCGCTGGTGTCGAGGGCAGCGCCAACCCTTGCTCGGGCAAAGTGATGAAGCGTTGCAAGCTGTCTCGTTGATTGACCGTCGCGGTACGCCAGGCCACCACGAAGTCCGACGCGAAGGCCCCCACTAGGCTTTGTTGATTGCGTTCGCGCTGGGCGATGCCGATGAAGTCGGGGCGGTCGGGGGCCAAGAACACCTTGCAGCCGGCGGCGGCGCCGAAGATCGCGGCCAGGGTCACGGCGACGAGGCCGGCGCGGCGGGCTCCGCCGCGCCATCGGTGCAGACGTGCTTGCCAGGTTTTCGACAGTGCCACGGGAATCTCATTTCTTAGGGCTGGTAGCCGAGGAACTTCAGCGCGCTCATCGCGAACGTGTTGTCGACGGGGTCGCTACCGCTGCCGGGTACGGTCAGATCGGGGTACGGCTCCGGGCTCTGCGGGGCTTCCGACAGGGGTTGACCCCCTTCGCCGAGCAGCGACTCCACCAACCCGGGCTGGGCCTCGGGCAGCCCGGCGGGATCGGTGGCCGGTAGCGGTGAGGTGGGCGGGCGCGAGGTCTGCAACACCACTACGTTGACCCGCGACGCCAGCACCCGACGCGGCAGCGCGGCGGTGACCGGCCCGTGCACATTGCCGGTGTCCTGGGTGAAGATGTCGGAGACCACGTTGCCGTTGAGGAAGATGTATTGCAGCCGGGTCAACACCCGATGCTGAAGCCATCGATCCTGTCCGCCAGGTGTTTTCGCGACCCATCCCGGCGTTGCCTCGACACCGGAAATCATGTAGGTCTTGCCGAAATCGACGGTGAGTACTTTGCCTTCGAGCGCCTCATCGCGGGAGCCGCGTGCGCAGACCCAGGCCGAATCGGTGGCGGTGTCGGTCAACGACTGCGCTGAGGTCGACCCAGCCGCACACGGGGCGCTGGCGGTGTAGGGCAGCGACTGATCCTGCGGGAGCGTCGGTGCGGCCGAGGTGGGAACCGGCTGTGGTTGAGCTACCGGCATGGCCGTAGGAGCATCCGACCGCTGCTGGGTCGGCGTGGAGTCGTCGCTGAACGACACCAGCGCGGCCACGATCGCCGTCACCGCCACCACCAGCCCAACCCCCAACGCCAGGGCGGTGCGCTTGGCGCCGGCATCAGCGCGAGTCGCCCCGGTGGCGTCGTCCTCGGCCGCCGGCGCATCGGGGGCGTCGAGATCCACGGGCATCTCGTCCGCTGCGGTGGCCGCCACCGCTTCCAGATTCGGGTCGGTGACCGCCTCGCTGTCGTCGTGCTCGCTTGTGGGGGCGGTGTCTGCGGCGGGGCCGGTGTCGTCGACGTCGAACGCGACCTCGCCGGAGTGCACCGTGCCCGCGGCCGGTGCCGCGCCCCGGTCGGCGCCGCTCATCAGCTCATCGACCCAACGGTCATCGGTGAGGGGTTCGGCAGTGTCAGCCACGGCGCTGGTCCTCGATCACCTCGGCATCGACCACCATTGGGGCGGCGGGGCGCCAGGCCTGCGGCGGCGGTCCCATCCACACCGGCAGCAGCACCCAGCCGCCCGGCTGGGTCGGCGCCCACCCCACCGGACGCGACGGCGGCGCCGAACGCACGGGGGCCACGGCGCGCCCGGGCGGCAGCGCGCGCATCGGCGGCGAGGCGGGCGGGCGGTGGCGGCCCCGTACCGCTTTCATCACCAGGACAACGACGGCAATCAGGATCAGCACCGGGGCGAGCTTGATGAGTATCTGCACCACGGCCAGCACTGCCACCGCCATCACGGCGGCCAGCAGGGCGAACAGTGCCAGTAATGTCTTCATGAGGGCAACCTAACGTCGAGATATGACATATATCGGCGGTCACAATTTGTGACCCGACTTAGCGCATTGGGTGCGGTAGGGTGCGGAATATGACTGTCCCAGCCGACGGCGTCGCCCGCCTCATGCACTTCGTCGACGCCCGCTTGGGTCAACTGCGGATGAGCAAGGAAGATGCCAACCGCCGAGGGTTCCCCCACCCCAGCACGTTGGCCGCTGTCCGCGCCCGCGAGTCCCAGCACACCCCCACCGTGCGCACGCTGCTGCGCATCGACCGCACCCTGGGCTGGCAGCCCGGGTCGGCCGCAGTGGTGCTGCTGGGCGGCACCCCGCTCAGTGTGACCGCCCGGACCACCCGTAACGTGCGCGCTCACGAGCAGTCCTCGACGCCGATGACGGCCCAGGACGTCATTGACCGGCTGCTGGGCCAACTGCGCGACGAAATCGAGCGAGCCCGCGACGAGGTGCGCGCCGTCGATGACCGCCTCCAGCGTCTCTACACAGTGCACGAACGGTTGAGCCAGGAGTTCCGCGTCGATCACACGCTGGTCGAGGAGTTCGACGACCAGGACGCGGTCAGCGGCACCGTGCAGCACTGAGGTGCGCGCCGCGCTCACCACCGCGGCATCCGCTCGCCGTGTTCGGGCAGCGGCCGCGGCTCCACCACCGGTGGGCCGGTGATTTCGTAGGGCCCCAGAATCTCGGCGGCGTCCTCGGCAGTGAGCGTGCGCTGCGGCGGCGTCAACGGCCACCACTGCTCCGAGCCAGGGATCGCCAACCATCCTTCGGCGATGCCGTACACCCCGGCCACCACGGGCGCGGCGGCGACTTGGGCGCACAGCCACGGCACGACCAGCATCTGACCCATCGTCGGGGCCGGGTCATACAACGCGATGATCGGCAGTCCCAGCGCGGCCCCCGACCACAGCAAAGCAGCGGTGGGGAAGGCCCGAAGTGTCGCCGGAATCAGGTTCACCAGAACAGTTTTGAGTGCCACGCCGGCTAACCAACCCAGCGGAACACATACCGCCAGCACTGCCACCGCCACCAGTTCCACCTGTGAGGTCGGCGACTTGGCCACTCGCAGGATCAGCGGCGGCAGCGACGTGTCGTCATGCGGGTCGGGCACCGCGGCCACCGTGTCGCGCTGGCGAGCTCGCACGCGGCGGCCCAGCTGCTCGGCGCGGCGGCGCTGAATCAGCGACCATCCCTGCCGCCGAGCAATCCAGGCCCGGCGCACCTCATCGAACTTGTCGCTGGGATCAGCCATAAAACGACCCTAAAACGCGCCAAAGGGTAGCTCGTGCACTATTTTTGCGGCTCCGGCTCCGGCCCACGATCAGCTGAGCGGGCGGGGGTGGCGCGCTGCGCCATCCCGCACTCTCGCTGTTGTCGAGCGCTACACCGCACCGCGGTTCGCCGCGGCAGCGAACCGGTGCGCGGCATCGAAGTAGTGCCGGGCATAGCGCAGTTGCGCAGCAGTGGCGTCGCCGGCCACCAGCACAGTGGCGGCCTCGTCTCGTGCCGAGAGGGCGTATTGGCGGCGGCGATGGGTGTCAGTGCCCATGATCACCGCGTATTGAAGGTCTTTGCGGGCCTGCGCAAGCGCGGTCGAGGTGGCGACTTGGGCGCCCAGGGCGTCTTGTGTGTGCGGTGAGTGGTTACAGCAGTCGTGTGCTGGCAACGCCTGCGCGACAATCGAACTCATCGCCTCGACGCCAACGTGCCCTTGCCATTGCCCCGTTGTTGGCGATGGCTGCCGCCGCTGCTGCTGATTCGGGCGTCGCGAAGTTCGTCAAGGTATGTGACGAACTCGGTCCAGTCGATGAGGGATACCATGCGCCCTGGCGTTCCTCGCACCAGCAACCGGGCGAACGTGTCGTTGGGCGGCAAAAGTTCTTCAGGCTCAAGGGCATTGCCGAAGTTACGGCTGGTCGACGTGGAATCCAAGCTGTGGTCGTAGGACTGTTGACTGCGTGTCGTCTTGCCACTCCAAAAGGACGCCGACTCCATCAAATCCTTTTCGTGCGAACCGTACATGAGCAGCGAGGCCGGAACGACGGCCCGGATCGCTGCGCCCTGCAGCGGGCCGTAGATCGCGTCGAGCTGCTCACCGGCCTGGGCGGCGAAACACAGCGATACCCCCAGGCCGCGGGACTCGGCGATGTATTGGGGCAACCGCGGCAACGGGGTGTTGGTGATCTCGTCGAGGAACATGCCCAGCCGCGCAAACTCGTCCCACTGAGCGACTTTCACGCGTTGCCGATTGATCAGCTGGTCCATGAGGGTGATCGCCTGCGCGGCTACGGTTCCGTCGAACGGGGTCAGCAGATAGATGGTGGCGTTCGGATCTTCCAAAAACGTTTCATCGAGCATCGGCAGACCCTTGTCGCGTTCCATCGTTTGCAGCCAGGCGGTCAGCACCTTGGTCACGGTGATCTTGACCGAATCGCGTTGCTTGGCTTCCATACTCAACACGCTGCGCACGCGCGCCTCGAAATAGCGGTTGGCCGACCAGACAGCCGCGGTCACCCACGACGCGTCGGTGCTCATCTGCGTCGAGGTTGGCCACGGGTTGGGTAGCGTCACATCCTCGGCCGCCTCGAGCACCCAGTCGATACCCAGGCCGAGCGCGTGCGGGCTCGCGGCGTAGAGCAAGCAGGTCAACGGGGCGAACGCCAGATCATCCCAAGGCCCGGGATCGCTGCCACGAAAAGAGCTGCCCGACAGGGCAACCGCCGATGTGCTCAGCAATGTGCGCGCCACCGCCTTGGCGTCCTCCAGGCCGGTGATCCACGCTGTCGGATCGAATCGGTAGGGACGCAGATCGGCCGGGTAATAGGGGGCCGCTATCGGCCGCAGATCCAGCAGCGCAGCCGGGCCATAGCGGCGCGAGGCCACCATCTGCATCAGGTCATCTTTGGACGAGGACACCAGCGCCGGGCCCGGCCACAGCACCGCCGACTGCGCCAGCCACTTACGGGTCTTACCGGCGCCCGGTGGGGCGAACGCGCCGATGTGCGGGGCGGTCTCCAGCGGCACCAGCCGGCCGCGGTCGTCGTGCACCCAGCCGGCGAAGGGAGTCACCGGAGGCCGGTAGCCGCCGGCGGCGGCAGTGGGCGTCGCGCTCATAGTTGAAAACCCTAGGGCTGGCGCCAGGGTGCTTCGTGCACTATTTTTCGCGGCGGCTCAGTCGGGCAGCGGAGCGACGTACTCCCCCGCGCGCACGTCGGGCCCGATCCGTACCGCGTACTGGAGCTGATCGGCGGTGTACATCCAGCCGTCATCGGTCCAGGTGCGCGGAACGAGTTGCGCCACAACCGGTTGCGGCAAGCTGCATGCCTTAGCGACGTCGGCGATGGTGAACAGCCGGTCGCGCTCGCCCCTCGTCACCACCGCGGCGTTGCGGCGGCGAAACGACTCCAAACACAGCGGTGCGGCGAGCTGCTCATCAGTCACAGATTAAGGCTACGGCGCGGCGGGGCGGGGCGGGGACGGAAAATTCCGGTGTTTGGTTCTTCAGCCGGCACCGAGCCGCTGCCCCAACGCAAAAGCGACTTCCGCGGCGTTGAACAGGCGGATTGGGCCGTCGAGGGTGCCAGTGTGGGATCTGAGGTAGGCGTACCCCGGGTCCGCGGGCAGGTGCCAGGCGTCGGGGCGGCCGAGCACATCCGTCGAGTCCTGTGCTGTGGCCGTCCGCAACGCGAGGACGCAGTCGCAGGTCAGGGACACGGTCCGACCGTCGCCGGTGGGCAGCATCGCCGGCGGCCGGGTGCTCGACACGATCAGCCGCACGCCCAGCCCGGGGCCCTGGTCGATGACCCGTTGCAGCGTGGTTGTCACCTCGGGCTGCCAGTCCAGCAGCTCGTCGACGGCGTCGATTACGACGACCAGTTCGGGAGGGCTGTGGCCCGTCTGGGTGGTGCGGCGGTCGATCTCGTCGTCGAGGTAGGCGCACCAGCTTTCCCAGTGCCCGGGCGGGTCCTCAGGGCGGCGATGGCCGCGGTGAGCTTTGACGTGCGGCGGCAACGCCCCCGCCGAGCAAATGCAGTTTTGATAATCGCCGACTGCGAGGATGAGTCGGGTGGGCGGATAGATCGCGCACAAGCCGGCGACGATTGATTGCAGCGCAACGCTTTTGCCCGCTCCCCCGGTGCCGACGCACGCCACGATGCTGGAGTGCTCGCCGATCTCGATCGTCGTCGGAAGGTGGGACGCGTCGGGCGGTGCGCCGACTGGGCTTCGCAGGACCCGATCGCCGGCGCGGCGCTGCCAAGCCGGTTGCGGGTCGAAGGTGGCGATATCGGTGATGTTCAGGGCGTCCAGGAAGCGCTGATCCACCCAGCGCGGGTCGATGCGGGCGGCGGTGATCGGCCAGGGCCGATCGGTGAGTTCGGCCGCGGTGTGGGTGACGGCGCGCAGCGCCTCGGTGTAAGAGACGTGGTGGGTGCGCTGGTAGTCGCGGGCTGCCTGCTTGCGGGCGTTGGTGGTCACGGCGGATCCCATCGTTCGTGCGCGGCCGTCGTGCGGGAGCCCACACCATCCGCGGCCGCGCGTTGAGCAACGGGTCGCAGCGCGACGCCCGAGGGGCGTTGTCCTGACGGGTGCGGATCCGGTGTGGGCGGATGTCCGTTGTGCAGGAGAGCAGCCGCGCGCCGGCGGCATGCCACAAGTTTAGCGGCGGCTCCGACGCGCAGCACCGCTCAAATTCCGAGCCAGGCCTGCTCTTGGTTGAACGCCACGATCGCCACCTCGATGGTGTCGGCGGCGGTGGTGATGCGCACCGATTCACGGGAGATCTGCTGAAAGTGCATGTCGGGTTGCTGACCGGTGGGCTGGGCGCGGCCCAGCGTGATCACGGTGGCCGACAACCCGGTCGGTGGCGGCATCACGGGACGGTCGTTGACGATGATCGACGGCACGAACTCCGCGGGCCGGCGCCGCTCGACGACAGCGATGTTGGGTTGGGACAACCCAATCCAACGGTTGGGCTGGCTGGAGTAGATCGCGATCCGTTCCCCCACCGCCGCGGCCCGGATGAGCAGCTGGCGCACGTAGTAATCGCCGGTGTCCATGACGATGCGGGTGGCGCGCTGCGGATCGGTCAATGCCAGCATGACCAAGTCATCGAGTTGCACTTGCGGATCTGCGCGCCGGTCATCGAGCAGTGCTGCCCCCACCAGGATTCCGGTGGAGCCGATGGGTATCTCCAGGGTCGTCGGGTCCCCCAAGGCACGCGAGGGGATCTCCAGACGTGGTGGACGCGCCGTCGGTGCGGGCCGCAGCGCTGCGGGATATTGGTCGCCGGGCAACGTGTTCAGATACAGCGTCGGAGGCTGTTGTGGTGGCTGCGGGTCGTTGGTGCGCACGATCGCCGACACCATCACCGGGCCGTCGCCGTCGGGGGCTTCCACATAGCGGCGTTTGAACAGGCTCAGTGTCAGCACGACCTCATCGGTGCGCAGCGCCCACATCTGGTGCAGTGAGGCGGTGGTGATGTCCTCAGGTGAGAAGTAGTACGTCGTCAGGAAGCCGGGGTGGCCCTTGACTCTGCGCCAGCCGACCTCACTACCGGCCTTGGTGCGCCGCCGGGTCGCGGCGCTGGTCGAGCGGAACGGCACCGGGGCCGCGGGACTGTCGGTGCCCTCGATCACCGGAGGTGTTGGCGCTGACTGCAAACGGGCTCCGAGCCGATCCAGGGCGGTGTCCAGTTCGGCCGCGCTCAACGCGGTCGCGCGAATGTCACGTTCCAACAGTGCGTTGATGATCCGTTCGGTGGCTGCGGCGGCAGCCGCCCCGATCGAGTGTCGATACTGCAAGCCCGGCACCGAGTTTTGGATGTCGAGGCGCACCACGAACTGCACGGTGCGCTGGCCGGCGGCGGGCCGATCGGCCAACAGGGTGCTGTACAGCGGCGGGTACTCGTTGCCGCGGCGCACTCGGTGCCCGGCGGGCACCACGTCAATCGCGAGCTGAAGCCCGCCGGGCTGATCGAGGAGCTCGGTGAGCACCTCCAGCGGCAACACGTTGCGCGTCAGCGACACCGTCGAGCCGCGCAGGAACGTCAGCGAGTACGGCTTGCCGGTCACCTCGATCATGGTGAGGGCTTCGTATTCCTCGACCCGCACTCCGCACACGATGTTGCCGTGCGGTACGTCCACCGCCGCGGCGGCGGGCGGTCGCTTGCGGCGCCGGGAACGCCACCGCGCCACGGCCGCCAGCCACGCCGGCACGTTGCGCCGGTGCAGCGTCGGCACCAGCAGCAGCAGCGCCGCGGCGGTGATCGTGGCGGCCGGCCACCATCCGAACCGGGCTGGCGGCAGCACCATGAACGACACCAGCGCAATGACTTCCAGGGCCACGACCACCGGTGTGCCGGCGCGTACGCCGACTGTGCGTGCCTTCATCGCATCATCTTTCGTCGCATCGCCACCACCGCCAGGGCGACACCGGCGAGCACGAGCACCGCCGCACCGCCGAGCAGTGCGCTGTTGCGGGGCCGCAAATCCGGGCCGGGAGGGGCCGGGGGCACGTAGAGGTCGGTGCTGAGCTGCTCGACGGGCTTGGGATCGCCCAGCGGCACATCGAAGGTCAGCGCCGCCACCGGATCGACCACCCCGTAGCCGACCTGATTGTCGACCCCGCGGGCCGGGTTGTGGGCGGTTTCGGTGATGCGCCGCATGACTTGCGCGGCGCTCAGGTCGGGAAACTTCGCCCGCACCAACGCGACCACGCCGCTGACATAGGCGGCTGAAAAGCTGGTGCCCCAGAACCCGGCGCCCAGGCCCGGTTCGTCGGGGCGGGCGTTGACCGCGGCGCCGTTGGTATTGGCCAGGCCCATGATTCGCCAGCCGGGAGCGGCCACCGACACCCAGGGGCCGTTGATGGAATCCGGCAGCGGAAGCCCCTCGGGGGTCACCGCCCCGACAGTGAGGACGTAGTTGGAGAACCACGCCGGCGTGACGATCGTGCGCACCCCGTTCCAGTCGCGCGGATCGTCGGGGTTGAGCGGGTTGAACGCCGGGTTCTGGCCGCAGTCCTGTCCCTGCTCGGGCTCGCCCTTGTTGCCCGCGGCGGCCACGATGACGATGTCTTTTTCCACCGCGGCGTAGCGGATCGCCGCGCCGAGGGGATCCTGGTTAACCGGGGCGGCGGCGTTGATGCACGAGGCCAGGGACACATTGATGACCCGCACCCCCGGCAGGTCGGCGGCGTGGCGGATCGCCTTGGCCAGGGTGACGATGTCGCCGACTTTGCGCTGGCCCTGCAGATCGCCCGGGCTGGGCCGTGCCGGGGTGAACGCCGTCGACGACTGCCGAATCGAAATCAAGGAGACGTCGGGGGCGACGCCCACCACGCCGTCCGGGCCGTCGGGCGGCGGTCCGGGGACCAATGGTTGAGCTGCCCCGGTGTCGCCGGGTCCCTGCGCCGGAGGGGGCCCCGCCGGAGGGGGTCCCCCAGGAGGAGGCTCCGCAGGGGGTGGTGGTGGCGGCGGTGCGGGTGCGGTCACCGTCGCGGTCGCTGTGATGGTCGGCGGCGGCGGGAACGCCGGCGGTGCGGGGTTGGCCGGTATACCCGGCGGTGGCGGAGGCGCGCCCACACCTGCAGGACGCGGCGTGGGCCGGTCGGCAGGATTGGCCGGGGCGGCACCGATGATCGACGCGACGATCGTGCCGTGACTTTCGCAATCGGTCAGCCCGCCGTCGGGCAAGCCCTGCACGAAGTCGCCGCCGGGAAACAGCCGCGGAAACCGCGGATTCGGGGTGACGCCGGTGTCGATGATGGCGACCGTCACCCCCGCGCCGGTGGAGTATTGCCACGCCTGCTCGATGTTGAGCATGGTGTTGCCCGGGGCGGGCTGGGTCACGTTGGGATCGCCGACCACCACCGGTGAGACGCACGCCTTGGTTTGGCGCATCTCCTGCGGCGGGCCCGGTGTCTCGTCGGGCGGCAAGGCGCCCGGGTCGATGACCGGCGGGGCGATCGCCAGCGCCGCCGGGGGGGCCATCAAGTTCGCGCTCAGCAGCCCGAACGCGGCCAGTGCGGCCGCCACACTTCTGCCCCTCATCAGTGCAACCTGATGTACTGCAGCAGGCCGATCGCCCACGCCGCGAACGGCACGATGAGGGCATACCCGATGTACTCGAGCCATTCCACGACCTGGCGGATGGGTTCGGAGAAGCTGCGCGAGGGAATTACCGCGCCGGCCAGCAGCCCGGCCACCGCCACGGCAAGCACTGCGGCGGCGGCCACCACGACGGCGACAGTGGCTGACGCAGGCGCGCTCAGCCCGTAATGGAGGGGAATGGCCATCAGCGACAGCGCTGAGCCACTCACGAGCGTCACCGCATGGCGGCGGTGCCGCAGCCCGCGGGCCCGCAAGATCAAGCACACGGCTGTGACCACGACGACGGTGATCGACGGCCACTGTGAGCCCGAGCCCGGATCGACGGCCCACCAGGACGAGGCCAATTGGACCGCGGCGATACCGAACAGCGTGCCGGTGAGCACCCGGTTGGATCGGCGCGCGACCTCGGCGACGTCTTCGCCGCGCAAGGTCACGTCATGGGCCGCCGACTCCACCGGGGTCAGGGTGTCCTCAGGCTGGCCGGGCGCGCGAGTGAACATGTCGCGGCCGGTGATGGATTCGAAGCTCTGCCGCGGCACCTTCGACATCCACAGACCGATCGCCGTGGCTGCGCGGGAGGCGATCAGCACCGCCATCAGCATCACGATGGCGATGCGCTGGGCGGGGACGTCGAAGAACATCCGGGTGACGGCGGCCCCGACGATGGCGGCGGTGACGGTCAGGACCGCCGCCGCGGCGGTCCAGTGCCGCCCGGTCATCCGCGCCAGTAGCAGCACGCCCACGCTGGCCACCACGGCGGCCAGGAAGGCATGCGGGGCGCCGGGCTGGTCACCGTAGGGTGCGGTCGCGCCCGCCAGGACGACACCGATCACGGCGGCCCACGCGGCCCCGTCGACGATCACGCGGCTGGCTCCCGAACGGGCGGACAGCATCGCTGCGGCCAACAGGACGACCGCTGTCGCGGCGAAGATCGCCGGACTGAGCCAGAAGTGCTGCGCCGCCCAGCGCAACCGCCACACCAGCAGCGCCGCGCCGCTCAGTGCGGCCGCGGTGAGCCCGCCGGCGACCACCACGGCGTCGTGGGTGGACACCGGTGGAAAGTGGGCGTGCGCCCAGCGGGCCAATGCGGTCGAGACATTCTCGATAAGCGGCGTATACCGGCGGGCTGTTTTCTCGGGGACGAAGGCCAACAGGTCACCGTCGGAGACGCCCTGGGCCGCCAGTGACACCTCCTCCGACAGCCGCGTCATGCCCACCGCTCGGGCGAACTCGTAAGTGCCCGTAGGGAGTTCGTCTTCGCCCTTGCTGCGCAGCAGGCGATTGACCGCGCCCAGAGTCGAGTCGGTCAGCGCCGAGAGCGGTACCGCGGCCGGCAACACCAGATCAATCTGGTGGGCATCTCCCACCAGCAGCGACACCCGGCATGACGAGGGCACCAGCGGTCCTCCCGGGGCCGAGGATGATCCCGACGTGGCAGTCGATGGCCTGACCGTGGTCATCGGCGCCCCCGCGGGCCGTCGCTGGTGGCCGGGAAGTGCTCGGCGATCGCCGCGGCGATCTCGATGAATCGACGCCGAGTGGTCTTGTCGACCTCGTTTTGCACGTCGATCACCCCGCCCGGACGCAGGTTGCCGTCGTAGGGCACCTCGACGACGAGCTGGCCGCGCTGGCTGAACTGCTCGTGGAGGACCTCCCGGGTGCGTTTGTCGGCGTGGCCGTCGCTGTCGTTGAGGACCACCACCGTTCGATGCAGCAGGCCGGTGTGACCGGTATTGGCCAGCAGCTCCATGGTTTGCGCGGCCGCCGAAGCCCCGTCGACCCACATCGAAGACACCACAATGAGCGCGTCGAGGTCGCGTAGGACTTCGCGGGTCACCGAGGAGTCCATGGTGGATCCGCAGTCGATGATCGAGAGGGTGAAATGGTTGTCCAGGCGGGCGGTGGCTTCGCGGTAGATCGACGGATCAAGGACGCGGCGGCGCGCTGTGGATGATTCGCCGGCCAACACGAACAGCCCGGCGGCGTTGTTTCCGACACGGGATCGCACGTCGGCGAAGGTGCGTAGGTCCTGATCGGCGGCCAGCTCCCAGTAGGAGCCCTTGGCGTTGGGATCGACGCGCAGGCCCAGCTTGCCGAACGCGGTGTCAGCGTCGATGGCCACCACCCGGTCGTCCTGGCGCAGCTCGGCGAAGACCGAGCCCACACCGGCGGCGACGGTGGTCTTGCCGACACCACCTTTGCCGAGGACCCCGATCTTGTAGCGGCCTCGAAGCAGTGAGCGGATCTTGGCTTCCAACTCGGCCAGGCGGCGCTCGTCAGGTGACTGACCGAAGTTCAGCAACCCAAACGTGCTCTTGTACATGAACTTTCGCCACCCTTTTCCGGGCGGAATCTTGCGTGTGGGGACAAGTTCACTGGGCCGAATCGAGTCGACATAGGACCAGTTCGCCGGCCCGGCCGCGGCCGGGGGTTGCTCGACCCAGTTGCGTGGATCACTGGCGGGTTGGGGCCCGGAACGGTCCGCCGGCCAGCTCTCGCGCTGCTGTTGCGATCGCTGCAGGCCGGGCTGCTGGGAAAACGGTGGCGCCTGATGCCGTGATGGTTCAGCAGCACTCCACCGAGGCGGGGAGCCCGTCGACGCAGCGCCGCGCTGCCCGGCGGCGCTGTCGTCGTAGTGGCCTGTCGCAGAGGAGTTTTCGCGCAGCGGTGGCGGCCCGAAATCGCGTCGGTAGTAGATCGTGGTGGTCTCGGTGTCCGACGGACGGTAGGGGCTGGTCTGTTCGGACTCCTCCGATTCGGCGGCGGGCTGCTCCACGGGCGTCGCAGCAGGCGAGGCGGCCTCGGGATCGGCCTCGGGCTCACGGTGTGGCGCTTGCTGCGCCCGCGCCGGCGGGAGGTCCGACCCGGGGGCGCGACTGAGCGATCCGGGGGCGCGACTGGGCGAGTCGGGGGCGCGGCCCGGCCACGGGGGCGGGGGCGGCGGTGAGGGTCGGGCGTGAGCGCCCGTGTCTGCACTGCCGGTGGGTGGCAGCGGGGGCGCTGGCCAGCCCGGCGGTGGCGGTGGCGGCTCGGGGGCTTGGTTGGAGGTGTCGCGGGAATCGCCCTCGGTTGAGGAAGGATAGCCCGCCTGCTTTGGGGGAAGGTCGCGGTCAGTCACAATCCGATCCTATCAGCGTGGATGTTGTATATCGGCACTAGTTTTGGAGCCTCGATTTGTGACGGCTAGCTTCCGGCTGCCCTGGTGGGAAGCGCTTCACCACCACCCACCGGGGCCAGGGTGTCGTGCTGGACCATGGCGTCGGCGCGGGTCAGCGCCGGACCCGGCGCGAACGCTCGGATGAGTGGCCAGGGCGCTTGCTGCGAGCGCTGCAGAGACACCCCCAGCGCGGTGAACGCCTCCTCGGAGAGCTCAATCCCGTAGCGCACACCCTGATCAGAAATCCACCACATTGCTTCCCGCGATGACGCTGCCGGCGCAGCACTGGTGGTCATCACCAGATTCGTTGCGCCAGGGCTGATATACACCTGGTCTGCCTCAACGGACTGCGGGTCGCGTACCCCCTTGGGCAGATGGACAAGCCGGTTGTCTGCCGAACCGAGAGGTATCGGCAGACCCTGCCCGGACAGGATGGTGATCTCGGCGGCGCGATCGGTGGCGCCCTTCGACCAAGCCAGGCAGGTCGTCGCGTTCACCGCGGTATTCACCAGCCGCAGCCGAGTTGCCGGATAGAACGACACCGGCAAGTTGTCCACCACCGGCACTGGGGCCAGTTTGTCGGGAGCCACCTGTATCGGGGCCACGTCGCCGAACGAGTTCGCCGATCGCAGCAGTGACGCGACGAACGGCGAAATCCTCTGCACACCGTCCCGCAGCAACACGTATAGCGATTCTGCGGTGTTGGGCTGGCCCAGCTCGCGCACCGAGAGCACCGACCCGATCACCGCGCCGTCGGCAACATCCCAACGGGACTTCTCCCCCGCCCCCGGGATCGCCGGACTAACCAACGGATCAGTCGCCGGAAGAGCGTCAAACAACGCCCGAGACAGCGGAATTGGATCCGGAGCGGTGGTGTCCACGCCCAACGCCAGGGCCACGGCCTTATTGCTCAGATCGATCTCAGAACGGTGCCCCTCCCAGATGACGTAGGTGCGATCACCGTAGCGACCCAGGATGGCGTCAGGCATCTGCAACGGCGCTGATCGCTGGCCAACACTTAGCTGCCCGGCGATCGCGGTCACCACCGGTTCAGAGGCCGCCGACGCGGTCGACGTCGCCGTAGGGGCGGTGTCACACACCGCCCACTTCGACGATGCTGCGGTACGCACGGGCATCGCTGCAGGAGCGCCCACGATTCCGACGAGCGGGCCCTGCGGGTACTTCTCCAGTTCCGGGGCCTTGACAAACGTCGGGTTGGCCTCCTGGCCAGCGATCAGCCGGGCGCTCATCAGATTCAGTGCCGGGTGCAGCCTGCCGTCGACCATCACATAGACCGCGCCGGTGTCGCGGTCGGCCAAGATCGCCGACTGGCCCACTTGCCCGGCGGGTGAGCACATCGACAGCATGAACATCAGCGCCATCGCCAGCAGTGTGAACGTCACCCCCAGGATCAGCGCGGCGCTGCGGCGCTGTTCGGGATCGTATTCCAGCCGCACGCCATGATGACTCAGTGCCGCCGCATTGCGGCGGTTCCAGAAGTAATGAGCCGTCACTTGCAGCCGCGAGGTCAGATTCAGCGCCATGGCGCCAACCTTACTAGCGGCGATACCCCGAAATCGGCACTAATTTTTCGCCCCCCGACATGTGCACTCATGGTCAAACTACGCGGCGGCGCGCGGCACCGACAGCAGACCGGCGAGGTCGTCGCGCAACGCCTCCGGCGTCGCCGGCCACAGGCTCATCCACTGCTTACCATCGGCCGATGTACTGGTCGTGATGCTGACGCGCCCAAATTCGGTGTCGGCCACAGTCACCACCTGCGGATGAACGTGCTGGCCGATACCGTGGTCGATGACCATCGCCACCGCCATCGCCGACTCATCAAGGCGTGTGGCCGCCGCCAGCACCTCGGCCTGCTGAGGCTGCAATCCCAGCCGGCTCACCGCGCCGATCACCGCATCGCGGCCCTGCGGCGCAGCGGCCTCCAGCGTCGACCGCATCACGTCCGCCGGGATGTTGACCCCCTCGATGTCGGCCGGCGCGGCCACACCCAACGCCGGCACCAGGGTTTGACACATCAGATCCACCTGGGCGGCCGGGTCATCGGTTTCGCCGACAGCATCAATGACCATGTCGTTGCCGTCGCGCGCCGCCATCGCCAGCCATCGCCGGTACCGGCACACCACCACCACCCGTTCGTCCACCGTGGGACTCTCGCCGTTGTGAACCGGCTCCCCCGAGGGCCGGCGAATCGCCAGCACCGCTTGCCGATCGGGGCGGCTCAACACGGCCATCCAGTCCCGCACCGGCTCGTCGACCGCCCCGCCGGGCTTGATCACGCCCGCCTCGACGAGGCTCAGATACTCCGCAGTCTCGGCGATAGGGACCGGCCCCGCGGTGCTGTCGACGATCAATTCGTGATGCACCGACGGAATAAACGGCTTGAGCCGCAACGCAACTGGCATCGATTCCACGCCCAGCAGCGCCTGCAATACCCACACGCCCCCGACCGTCGTGGTCAGCGCCATGTTCTACCCCTCTCCTCTTTGAGCAGCACAAAGGGGGCCAACCGGAGTTGGCCCCCCTTTGCGCGTTGTCGCTACAAGCTCCCTGGCGGGCCTTAGACCAAGAAGGTGTTCGCTGAGGCTCCGTCCTGGGAGACGAAGTCCACACCGGCCTGGTCGGCGGCCCCACCGTGGCGGTGGATGACCTCTTTGCCTTCGTTGGTGGCGTCGATGATCATCTGCTGGGCCTGTGCGTAGGTGACCGACGCCTGATCGGTGCTGAAGTACTCGGCGATGCCGCCGAGCAAGTTCTGCGCCTCGGAGGCGATGCCGTCCAGCTCGCCGCTGAACGTGCCCAGTGCGGCGTTGTAGTCCACGATCGCCGCGGGGTTGACCTTGATCATTCCGTCCATAGTGGTGGATTCCTTTCGAATGTCTGTGGTGGTTGGGATGGTCAGGTGAAGCGCAGGCCGCCGGCGACCGACTGGATCTGCTGGGCGCTCTGCACGTCGATGTTGGTGAAGTCCGGGGCGCTGTTGCGCAACGCGCCGATCAGCGTCTCCCACCGCATGTTCATCTCGCGCTGGGCCTGCGAGATCTCCTCTGCGGTCGCGACATTGGCGACACCGGCCTGCCCGTCGAGGCCACCGGTGGCCTGCAGTTCGGTCGAATGCTGCATGTAGCGGCTGAGCACGTCGAGCGCCCGCATCTTGAGGTCGTCGAGCTGGTCGGCGGTGGACTGGATCTGGGCCGCCCCAACAACTTGTTGTGACATGAAAACTCCTGTTCTGGAAGATGTTTTGCGTTCTAGGAAGAAGTGTATGGGCGTCTACACACCCCGCCGTGCGCTAATCTGTTGTTACCTGTCCCCCCTGTCACCAGCCGATCGGGCAAGCGTGACCTGCATCGTTCGTCCCTGTCGCTGCTCGGTCGCCGACCCGCCATCTCGTCCCATCGCCGAGGCCGGAGCGCCATAGAGACCGCCCGTGCCCGCACCGCCTGACGGGTGAGGCCCCGCAGCCACCGGTTCGGGAACCCCGCCGAATCCACCCGGTAACTTCGGTGCGGTCGGGGTGCTGAAGCTGCCCACCGGGCGGGTGTAGGAACTGGTCGGGACGACCCCGCTGCCGCCGGCGCCGATGCCACCGCCGCCCCCGCCGCCCCCGCTCAGCGCCGCCATCGCCGGCGAGGCCACCGGCGTGCCCGTGAGCGGACCCGCCGACGGGGCGCCACCGAGGCCGCCCATGCTCGAGGACAACGGCCCCAGTAGGCCCATCGGCATCTGCGCGAACTGGCCGAGCATTTGGGGGGCTTGGCCGAGCATTTGGGGGGCTTGGCCCAGCATTCCCGTCATTGACGACAACTGACCCATCATCGCCAACGGCGATCCCATGGCCGAGAGCGCATCGGCCGGCGCTGAGGCCGCTTCGCTCGCTGGCACCGCCGCGGTGCTGGCCTGCTGCATGCTCTGCGAGCTGGCCTGTAATGCACCCTGGACACCGGTCTGTGCGCCCGCGTTCGCTAGGGCAGCCAGCGCTGCCGCCGGGTTTGGTGCCATCGGTGCGAACGGAGGCGGTGTGGCCAGCACGCCCACCGCCGCGGCAACGACACTTTGAAAACTGGACGCGATCGCGGCGTTGTGGATCCACTGCCGGTCATACTCGGCGACCAAGGCGGCGATGGCGGGCGTGTTCTGCCCGATGAAGTTCGTCGCGACCAACGCCTCGGTGTCAACGAGGTTCTGATCCGACACCGGGCCAGGCACCATCGTGGTCTTGGCCAGGTGCCAGGCGTCCACGATCGCTGTCGCCTGCACTACGGCTTCCTCGAACCAGGCCACCGCCGTGCCTAAGATCGCCGCGAACGCTTGCGCGGTCATCGTCATCGCCGCGCCGCCCGCGCCCTGCCAGCCCACCGCGGCGGTGGTGCTGGTGCTGGTGGTCATCGTCGCGATCTCGGCCGTCAACATCGCCGCGACCGCCTGATGTGCCGCCGCACAGGCCGCAGCGCTGGCAGCCTGATCACCGGCGGCGTGCTGGTAATAGTTGACCTGCGGCGGGTTGAGCGCCGAATCCCCGAAGCCTGGCATGGGTCTTCGACAGTTCTAGATGGCCAGTGCCGTCTGCTGCAGCACGTCCATCGCCGCATAGCTGGTGCCGTTGACGCCGACGTTGCCGGCAAACATGGCCCGGGTCATCGTCAGCTGAGTCAACGCGGCCACCGCGGCAGCTCCGCGCCCGTTCAGAGCGGCCGCAGCGGCCATCGACGCCGGATCGCTGCCGGGAGGCAGCACCGTGGTCATGACCGGAGCCGCTCCGGACGTCCCGGCCGCCATCGTCCCAGCGCCCGCGGTCTCGGCAGCTGACAGCATTCCCAGCAATGCCGGATCGACTCCAATTGGAACACCCATTGTGTTTGCCTCCCGATTCGGTGTGGTGATTTGGCCTCAGTTTAATGGCAGTCAGAGGGGGCACCTGCGCTAAATTCCGCAGCGCCGCGGCTACCAGCACTGACCTGCGGGTTTGTCGAGCATCGCTGCGGAAATGATCCCGCATCGGCCCAGCGGGACACCGATTCCGTTGCCAACCCGGCGCCGCGGCGGTGTCTCGTCGGCGCATTAGCTTGGCCTCGCCGATGTTGAATGCCGCCGAGGCGTCGCGCGGGCCGGTTCGGGAGTCCAAGCCACCAGCACACCGTCGGTGCCGCCGGGTTGGACGTAGATGCCCTTGCCTTGACGTTGCGGTTCAGCGTAGACGCCGCTGATGATCGGCCCGTTCTCTCGGCGCCCGTCCAGGATGACGGTCGGTTGCAGCCCGCCGACGAGTCTGCCGAGCACGCTGTTGCCGGAGGCCTGGAAGCTCCACAGCTTGATGTCGGCGGCGGCGATGATGTGCAGCCCCAACTGGTCGGCGCCCTCAACGTGGCTCGCCAGCTTCAGCAGCGGATTTTCCGCCGAGTTCCAGGACGTGATGTCGTCGATGACCACGAAAATCTTGCGGCCCGTCCAGAACTGGCGCGACAGCATTTCGGATGGGCTGGTGCCCGGCGGCGGGGTGCGCCTGTTGAACAAGTCGTCCAACTCGGTGGCGGCCAGGGCGATATCGGCGCGGGTGTAGGCATAGCGAGACAGCCACGTGTCCTCGGGAACCACGCCCAGATGGCGCCGCCGCGGATCGATCAGCACAATGGTGGCCTCGTCAGGGCGGTAGTGGGCCATGATGCTGTGCATCATCGTGCGCAGAAACGCCGTCCGCCCGGACTGCGCGCGTCCCACGACGACGGCGTGGGGGTTCTCGGCGAAGTCGACGAACGCGGGCCCCAGATCCGATTCGGACAACCCGAACGGGATGAGGTCGCGCTGCGCACCGCCATTGATCATGGCCAAGACGTCGGCCAAGGGCACCAACTCGGGCAGCCGTTTGACCTCGGCGAATTTCCCGGTCCCGGCCACGCGGCGCACCACCGCGCCGACGCCGCGGGAGTCGATGCGCCCGGAGGGATCGTTGGCCAGTACCGGCTCTCCGACCATGATGTGGAATCCGGCGGCGCTCAGTCCGCGCCCGGGCTTGACAGGAACCTCCTTGCCGCGGTTGATCGTTGGGTCGCGGCGGCCCAGCTCCGATTCGCGTTCGTCGGTCATCCGCAGCTCGATACGCTCGGTGGACAGGTTCTTGATCGGGCTGGGAATCTTCGACAGATAGCTGGTGTGAGTGACGATGGTGCGCACCCCATAGTTGCCGGCCCGCTGCAACGCGAGGAACTGATCGACCTGTTTCTGTCCCGAATCGTTGAAGTTGGCCCAGCCGTCGATGACCAGCACCACATCGCCACCGGATATGCCGATGTCGGTCGGGTTGGGGCCGAACTTGGCTTCACGGACCTGTTCCATGTCCAAACCGCGGGCCGCGAAAAGTCGTTCACGCTCCTCGACGATGCCGCGCACGGTGGCCAGCAGGCGGGTGACGCCCTCGGTGTCGTGCAGCGCTGCCACCCCTGCCACGTGCGGAAGGTCCTTCAATCTGTCCAATTGCGGGCCACTGGCGGCGATGCAGTAGAACTGCACCCGCTCGGGTCGGTACATCAGCGCGCCCGCGGTAATCATCGTCATCACCGCGTTGGTGTGGCCCATCCGCGGGGCGCCGACGATGAGCACGTTGCTTTCCAGCAGATTCAGATAGCACACATCCTGGCGGTGTTCGCGGGGGCGGTCCTCCAGCGCCACCGGCAGCACCAGACCCGGATTCTGACCGTAATCGACATCCCACGGCTTGCCGCCGCGTAGGCGGGCCACCAAGTCGTCGGCGGCCGGCGGAACACCCAGCGGCGGGAGCCACATCTCGCGCGGCGGGGCGGCCCCGGTTGCCTGAAGCGAGCCGATCACCGCGTCGATGATCTTCACACTCGTTTCTTCGGGCACCCGAACAGGTGCCGCGGTGTCCTGCTCGACCGGCTCGGCGAGCAGGCCATCAATGTCGGGCGCCTCTTCGGCGGTGAACGGGCGGGGCTCAAACCAGGTGCCGGCCTCCAGCGGCCGACTGTCATCCGGCCCGGATTGCGGCACGAAGTCGGCCGAGGAATAGAAGAACCGGAACTGGCGCGGCTGGCGTTGCGCTACCCGTAGATATGCCGTTCCCTCCGCGCCCTTTTCGTCGATTTTCGCGGCGATACCCACACCGAGCGCCTCGCGGGAATCTTCCTCCGTGCCAGTGCGGCCGGCGATGGTGAAGCCCAGCAATTTGCGGATGTCGCGCAGCTTCTGGGTGTCGACGGTCTGACCGACCAACTGCAGGAACATGTGGTAAGCGCGGCCCTGGCGCATGATGCGCCAAAACAGACTGCGGAACTTATCGCCCCAGTCCTTGTCGCTGAGCAGCTCCTGGTATTCGTCGGCGATGACCCACAGCACCGGCACCGGCGGCAGCGACGGATCGGTCAGCCGCCGCTGGTTGTAGACCGTCAGGTCCACCACGTCGGGCCCCGCGGCGTTGCACAATGCGCCGCGCCGATCCAGTTCGCCCTCCAGGGCCTCATACATGCGCCCCACTAGGTGGCGCTCATCGGCGAGGTTGCTGACGCTGGCCACCACATGCGGGAACTGTTCCAGCACGCCGGCCGCAGACTTGAGCTTGAAGTCGAAGAACACCACGTTGGCGACCTCGGGCGAATGGGTCAAAGCCATCGACGCGACTTCGGTGATGATGCCCTCGGACTTTCCGGCGCCGGTCGTGCCGATGAACAGCGAGTGCATGCCCATGCCCTGCTGGCTGCCCTCCTTCAGATCCAGTTCCACAACCTGGCCGCTGTCATCCAGGCCCACCGGAAACCGCATCCAATCCGGCCCCTGGCTGCGCCGTGGTGACCACAACCGGTCCACGTCCAAGTTGCGCGGATCGCGCACTCCCAGCGCGTCAATCAAAGTGCGCTGCTGAGTGTTCTCACTGACCGTGGCAGTGACACCGCCCGCGGCGCGATGGCGGGCCATCGCTCGAGCGAACCGCTCGGCCGCAGTCACCGACATCTGGTCGGCCGTGGCGTAAAAGGCGTCGTCGAGCTCGTCAGAGGACAGATGCTGCACACCGCTGACCGGCGTGAGGTCCTCGGCGGGCATCCGTTTACGCAGAGCGCCGTCGACGAGGCGATAGGTCGTCTCCGGGGAAAACCCGATCCAGCTTTTCGTGCCGAACGCATCCTGCGGCGACGGCGGCGGCACCGAGGGCGCCAGCCGCACAAAGCACGTGCCGGCATACCCGGCGCTACCGGTCAGACCGGCCCAATCCTCCGGGGTCCCGCAGTTGTCGTCGATGATCACCCGAAACGGCAACACGGTGTTCGCGGTGCCGTGCAGACCGCCCACCGGTGGCGCCCACTCGCTGCGCGGCAGCTCGGCATCGTCGAAGAACTCCTCCAGCCCTGCCGGCGAGGAAAACAGCAACCGGCGCTCACCGCAGCCGTCGCGCTTGCTCTGATGCTGCATATGCGGCAGCCACTTCGTCCAATCCCAGACCGACGGTGCATCGCTGACCACCAAGATCTGCAGATCGGCAGGGCTGTGGAACGCCGCCAGCTGACACATCATCGCCCGCAACAAGGCCCGAGCCTGATCCATGTCACCGACAATCGACACACCGGCGAAACGCGGCAGCCAAATCACCTTGGCCATGTCGTCGATGTATTCCTGCTCCAGCAGGAACTTGCGCAGCGCATGCCCGGTAGCGGGCTCGATCTGTGACGCCTCAGGGATCTTCGGCTTCTCGATCTGCATCGCAAGCTTCACCTTGCCGACCCCGACCCGGACCTCGCCGAACACATCGGTCGCCGGATCAGACCCCGGCGAGCGTTCCCACATCCGCTCCGTGCCCACCGCGGCGACGAGCTTCTCAGGATCCCAATGGAAATGCTCGCGGTGCTCGAACTGGGCGCGGCGCTGCACCCCGATTTCATCGCGCACATCATCCTGGCGGGCGAAATAGTTGGCGCGGTACTGCCGAAGCTCACCCCACGACATCTTCTGCGCGGCACCGCGGCCGCGGAAAAGCATGCCGGCCATGCCGATCAGCATCATGATGCCGAAAATGCCGAAACCCGATGCGAAGCTGCGCATTCCGGACACGTACATCGCGACGATGAACCCGACCACACCCACAATGAGGGCGATCGGCAACACGATCCCCCACACGCTGCGCGGCGGCGGGATGGGCGCCGGAATAGGCGGGTCAATCGCGATCTTGCCGCCGGCCGTGGCCGGCGGGCGCGCGATCGGACCAGGCCGCCTGAAAGGATGAGTCGTCACGAAAGCAACCCTAACCCCGCCCAGCACCCCATATCGGCACCAATTTAGAACCCCCCGACAACTGACCCATCAGGCCGTTGACAACGCCAACCAACGTCCACTCAGACCGTTCTGACCGGTCCTGACACACCCACGGAAGAGCCGGTGTTGCTGACCGGCGCAAGCCCGCCGAACCCACCGCCGACCGCGCCGCCCGGGTCGATCGGCTCGACGTCGTCGACCCTGATCATCAACCCGTTATCGTCGTATTCCCAATGCCAACCCTCAGCGCCAGTATTGCTGACCATCCGGGTACTCGGGGTGCCACCGCCGCTGGCACCAGGGGGCGGCGGCGGCTGCATGGTCTGGGAAACCGATTTGATGTCGGCCGCGCTCTCGATGTCCTGCGCCCTGAACTCGGTCGTCGCGGTCTCAGCCTTCTGAACCCCTTCAATAGGTTCAGGCGCCAGCGTCGCCGAGGCGTGCGCAACATTCTTGGCCACCGCAACCGCCACGGCGTTCGCGGCCACGTCGATCGGCGAGCCCGCAGCAGGCATAGGAACCGGACCAGGTTGGGCGGCCCGCGTCACCTCACCGGCGATCGACTGAGCGGTCCCCGTCACCGCCGCGGGTAAGACCTCGATCGGCTTAGCACTCCCTGAGGCTGCTGGCATCAGTCAACTCTCCTCACGCGGCCATCGTGGGCCATAGTTCGGCTTCTTTCGCAATATGCCTTGCGGTGTAAGCGATCTCGACATACTCCGGGGTATTACTACGCCACCACGACAGCAGCTCGGCCGCGCGCGCCACATTGTGGAAACACCGCGCATACGTCGACGGCCCAACATCACCGATCACCCTGCCGGGCCGCTGGCCGGCACTATCAAGGATCGCCGCGCGCATGGCAAGGTCGAGCTCATTCCACAGCTCATCGGACACCGGCTCACCATTCTCGACCGCCGTGGCGACCTGGCGGATCACCGGAGGAACCTGAAAGCCAAGCAGCTCAGAGGCTCTCGCCAGCGCCGTCCGCACAGCAGCAACCGTCAACGTCCACAACTGCGAACGATCCACTACCCCACCGGCGGTCAAGCGCGCGTACTCGGGGCGGTCAATGGTCTCCAGACGATGCATTCGCGTTTCGTCCAACGAGGGCGGCGGCGTCTCGGCCTTGATCGGCGACGTGGCCAGAGCGCAGTTCTCAACCTGCACCAGCCCGGCATCCCGCGCCGGTGCCGCGGTGCCGCCGTAGTCGGTCGACACCGCCAACGCCCACAACTCAACGTTGGGGTTACTTGCCATGCACAGCTGCCCGTACGCAAGCATCGTCTGAGCGGGATTCACCCAGCCGAACCACCGCGCGTGAAAGTCCTTATCCAGACCCGGATCTGAGAAAACTAGGCGCGCAGAGTTAGGTAGGAACACTCCTGGGGGAATGAAGCCGCTGCCCTCGCTGCTCACTACCCACGCCTGCGGACCCGACGACGTCTTGAACATCCCCACGCACCAGTCGATGCAGCCATACACGCGGGAGGCATGCATCAGCTCGTAGACCAGTTCCGACGCCTGATCTAACAGCGGATCAGGCGCCGAGGCCCGCGCCCCCGCTGCCGCGCCGGCAGTGGTGGCACCCACACCCGACGCGACCACACCCGGGGGAAGCGGTGTCGCTTGCCCAGCGCTGGCCGGCGGTGCCGGGGGCGGTGCAGGTGCCGGCGCACCCGCCGACGCCGGCGCGACCTGGCGCGGCTGCAAATCCGAATTGAACGGAGGCAACGGGCCCGCCGGCGCCGCCGGCGGCATCATCGGAGCACCCCCCATCGAGCCCATATGCCCAGCGGGACCACCCGCAGCCGCCGCAGGGGCGGCCGAGGTGACATGCGCTGGCCCGCCCGCCGCCGACACCTGCGGGCCCGCCGAGCCATAAGCCCCCGTCGTCGAACTCAGCGGCTGCGAGGGCGGCGGAGCCACCGGCGGCGGCAACACAGAACCTGCGCCCCCAGCACCCAGGCCGGCATTGAACCCGCGAGAAAAATCAGTCGGCGTTGCGGCCGCCGGCGCACCGCCGGCCGCTGACGGAAGGCCCCCCGACGCAGGCGACACCGGCGACGGTAACCCGCTGCCCGACGAAAGCGAACTCGGCGACAACCCACCCGTGCCAGCCGAAGACAGACCACCACCCGACGGCGGCTTAAACCCACTACCCAACGAGGACAACGGCGATCCTCCACCACTCCCGCTCGCCGGAGAAGATGACACCGCCGGGGGTGGTAATACCGGCGACGCCTCTGTCGGCAGGAAGGCGCCGGGCGTCTGCTTTCCCCCGAGATCTTGAGTTACCGGCTCTCCCGTGGGTGACTCTTGCGTCTGCTCACCAGGTGTTGTGGGTGACGTCGGGCCGTCGCCTTCTTTCGGGAGGTCATCTCCTGGTTTAGCAGGCTGCTCAGAATCCGGATTTCCACCTTCTAGAGGGAGGTTGTCTCTCGGGAGTTCTGTCGGTGGGTTTCCTTGGCCGGTGGGGTTGTCCAGGGGCATGACGTTGTCCCCATTGCCGCCGTTCTCCGTGACGTGATCGGCGGGGCTGATCTGCCCATTCGACGAGGACTGACTAGCTGACTCGCCACCGATGTTTGCTGCCTGCTCGGCGATAGATGCCGCGGAATCGGTCCCGAAGGCTAGCGCTTCGACTTCGGCCGCACTGACAACGGCTTCGATCGCCATATAGATCGCCGCGACAGCGGCGCCAGCTCCCAGCGGTGTTGCCGCCGCTGCTTGAAGCTGCTGCTTCAGCCGATCAATTTCCTCATGGGCCTTGCGGTCGATCTCTTCAAGCCGACCTTGGGCGTGCCAAATGAGCTCGGAGGTCTCCTTGACCGCCTTCGACATGTCGCCATATAAGTCGGATTGGTTGATCACCGTCTGCGCCGTGCGGTAACTGCGCTCGCACATGGCGTCGATCATCTGTCCCGAGTTCTGAGCGCCCAGCTCATCGGCAGCGCGTCGGATCGCCGCTGCCGCCGCGCTCAGATCGAGGCTCTTCTGGTGGAGACCACTCGCCGTCTCCGACCACGACTCCGGTGATGTCCTGGGCCAAACCGGCCCAACAATGCGCTGCGAGTACGGCCGGTTCGGCATCCCCGGCGGCCCGGCAGCACCAGCTGAGGCCGGCACTACTCCTTAACCCCCACAGTCACCATCTGACTCCCAGCTCCTGACAAATCCTCAAGGGACCGCCGTAGGCGACAAGGCTGTCATTCCACGCTGCGTCGTCGTAAGGCTCCTCCGGTCCGGGTGCGATGTTGTTCACATAGAGCCAGAGGTCATCGACGTAGCGCTGAAGGGTCCGCTGGAGTCGAGGCTGAATGCCCGGATGCTCGTCCATAACCGTTTCGGCACGGACAACCCAGTCTTTGGTGTCAGCGATGAAAGCCGGCATGCCTCCGTCACGCGCTGGGGTGCCTCGCGGGCCGAGGCCAAACCAATCTTTGGCCGTAGTGCTGTACTCGCTCATCAGTGGAGCGATTGCCGTGCAGAGCCCGCGGTCAGCTACCTCAGTAGAGGCAGTGTCGGACGCTGTAGCTGGGTTGTCGGCCGGTTGCGCGGCGGTGCTCGACTCACTGCGAGCGCGGCCGGTCAGTGCTACTACCAGCGATGATGCCGCCAGGACCACTGCCAGCAGGATACCGGCCGCAGCGAGCGCCGTGCGCAGTCGGCGCGGCTGCGGCGGGAGGAATACTGGCGGTTGTGCCGGCGGGGGTGGTGGTGCGGCATAGCCGGACGGGCCAGGGCCAGGTGGCGGCCCAAAAGGGCCGCCGTTCGGCGGCGGCACGTATGCTGCTTCGGTCTTCCCACCCGCGGTCATGTATTCAGGGTAAACGCCACTAGCAAGGTCTGACATCGCCAAATTCTGCGCACGAGCGCGTCCGCGCTGAGAATTCGGTGCGAAGGCCCCCCGTGATTGGTTATGGCGAGTTCAGGCCGTGGTCACGCAGCCACTCCAGCGCGTCGATGCCGGCGAGGTTCTCGTCGAGCTCCAGGACTTGACGGATCACGGCATTCGTGCGATTCACGGCCACAGTGCTCACGGTCTGGACCTCAGACTCACCGGCCGCAATCACCCGCTCGCGGCCCTCGTCATCGCCAGGATCGAGCTTCTTGATCTTCCTGTCGGATCTGCGCCGGATCTCTTCCACACGTTCGTCACCTCGCCTACGGATTCCAGCAGCGCGGTCAAGGGCCTGCGAGACGGTGGACATCTTCCGCGCGGACTCAGCGTGTCGCTCACCGGCCCACTGCATCATTTCCTCGACAGCGGTAAGCATTTCGCGCCACCGGTTGGTGCCAAACAGTGCAGTAGAGACGTCCATGTCCTCGCTGCCGATCGCCAGGCTAGCCGCCTTCGCATCGGGAATCGGATGAGCCATCAAGTGTGCGCGCCAGTCCAATAGCTTCTCTCGTCGCTCTTGCCAATCGCGGAGTTGTATCGCGTGATCGGCTTTGAGGACCGCATTGATTGCAAGGCACAGTCCGGTGAAGGCCGCCTCGATCGGTGTAGCTCCCGGTTCGGGGACTTCCACCAAACCGTCCGACACGGGACGCGGTTCGCGTAGAAGCTGGTCCACCACCTGAGTTAGATGATTCGGCTTCATAACTAAACTCTCCCCTCCCGGCGCTTGCTACCGATTCTGTACCGAGGCAGTGACACGGTGGTCGGCGCGGGCCGCCGTCATCCACTCTCTGTGTCGGTGACAAGACGACATTTAGTGCACGGGCGGCATGTGGGGGTGCGGTAGCGTTCGTGGTGTTCCGGTCGCGCCCCCCGAGGTCGGAACCGGAAGGGCCCGACTCCTCCCACCCTAGGTCGGGCCCTTCCACCTTCCGCTTCCCGTCGAGACTTTCTCACCCGCAACGCGTTTCACGAACGCAAACGGCCTCGATTTGCGCTGTCCCTCCCCGGTCTGCCTGGCGCTCCCGTGCGCGGCACGGGAAGTGCTGGCACTCTCTTGCCTTTGGGGTGGCCCATCATGTGTTGTGGTGCAGGCTCTTTGGGTGAGAGCGACAGCGGTCAGACCTCGTTGATGCTGTAGTGTTCCCAAAATTCTTTGCGGGACAGCATCATTGCTTCGTTGGCTGCGTCGAGCAAGTCGTTCAGCTTCTTCTCTAGCGCCAGGTTGGTCAGCGATGTGCGGGCCGCCTCATGGATGAACAGTTCGAGAAGGCGGCCGTCGTCGCCGAGGGTGAACCGCACGAATCCGTCGGGGTCTTCAACTTCGGTGCGTAGCGCGCCCAGCTGGGCGATCATCTTGTCCAGGCGCTCGAGAGTGGCGGCCTGCTCGGCTTCGGAGAACTTAACCTTTTCCGCGTCGCCGAGATCGTCGAAGCCGCCCCCGCCGAGCACTACGGGCCATCCTTCGGGCCGACGGTAGTGATGCGGCGGATCAGCGGAGCGTTACCGCGCTGGGGTGGATCGTCGTTTGAAGGGGGATCGTCGTCCTTGCGGTTGGGGGCGGTTGCCGAGACCGCGATCCGGTCGGCGCTCACCTTGCCTGTGACCGATTCGGTGTGGGGAAGGTCTTTTCCCACAACCTGTTTGGGCTTGCCGTTGCGGTCTTCGGCAGGCCCGCCTTGTCCTCCGGCCATGGGCGCCATGGGCATTCCGCCCATCGGCATCATGCCGGACCCTCCAGGGCCCCCGGTTGGCGTCACCGGCGGCGGCAACGACCCACCGGTAGGCAGGGTCGGCGGGGTTGGGTTTGGCCCAGTGGATGGTGTTACCGGTGGCATCGACGGCGTGCCGCCCGAGGCCGGAGAGGTCGCACCGCCGCCTCCGCCGCCGCCGAAGCCACTCATCTCGTCCAGCGGGGCGTCCTCTAAGCCCATGTCCTCGGTGCCGATGTCGTCGAGCTTGGGCTGCATCAACCCCGACAAGCTCTGGGTGGCTGCGCCCATAGCCTGGGTGCCGGCCTGAATGACGGATTCCGGTGCCTTCATCAGCGACGACACCGCGCCACCCATCAGACCGCCCGCTGCGCCCAGGACGGTGGGGATCATGCTGGGAAGCATTGAGGCGAGCTGGCCGGCCATGTCCGGCGAGCCCGGTTCCCCTGGCTTCGCCTCGCCAGGAAGACCCGTTCCGTCAGCGGCGCCTGCCGCGGCTTCGTCTGCTGGGACATCGGGGATGCCGTCACCGTCCAGGTCGATCTCACCGGCCGTCGTGGCCTCGGTGGTGGCGTAGTAGCCGCCAAACCCCTGCGCGGTTTGCGCCTCCATCTGCGTTTTCTGCTCTAGCGCGTTCGCCAGCGGCACCGCGTACATGCCCCCGGTCTGCGCGTTGGCTTGAGCAAGGGTTTGCAGCTGGTGATTCATCGCTTGGAAGTCGTTGGGGGTGGGGATATCGCTGCGCGCCTGGGTGACTTCTTGGGCGTGGCGATTGGCCTGGTCGGCCACGGTGTCGGCGCGCTGGCCGGAGGTCTCAAAGGCGTTGGCGTACTTGATCAGGTGGCCCCGCACGACGTCGGTGGCCACGGGGCTGTCCCAGCTTTCGGGCAGGTTGTCGGCGACCAGACGCACCGCGGCCGAGGCGTCGCGGGCCGAGCCGGCCACCTGGCGCCAGCCGGCGATGAACGCTTCGCCGCTGGCGGCGTCGCCGGAGTGCACCGCGTTGGAGATCACCTCGGCGGGGGCAGCCGGTGGAGGGGCGAGGATGGGGCGTGCGTCGGGAGCCACCGGCGGTGAGGGTGGCGCCCAGCCCGATACCGAGGCGCCCTCACTGCTGGTGTTCAGCTTGGAGATCTTGGCTGCATTGGCGGCGTCCTTGGCGGTGAAGCCCGCCGCGACGTTACCCAGTTGCGCGGCGGTGGCCGCCAGTCCCGCCGCCTGTTCGGCGAGCACGCTGGCCAAGGTGGTGCCCGCGGTGGTGAGTCGGCCAGCGGCGCCCACTGAGGCCGGGTCGGCGGCCAGTGCAGGGTGATCGGGGTTGGCTGCGGACAGTTCTGACAGTGCGGCGGTGATCCGTTGCGCTGCCGAGACTAGTCCGCTCGGGTCAACAGAAACCATGGTTTACAAGGTCCTCAGTCGGTCACGTGCGGCGGCCAGATCCCTTTCGGTGGGGAAATCTGCGTAACAGACGGGGTCGAGCTTGGCTTGCTCCATCTGCTCGCGCAGTGCCACCTGACCCTGAAGATACGCCACGTCGGCGCAGGTCATGATTCGCTGAGCTAATTCGTGCATGTTGTCGCGCATCGCTTTGGGTTCCAGCTGAACGCCCAGGATGGAGCCCTTGACAGCGACTCTGACCAGGACCGCATCGTCGGGGGTCCTGGCGAGGAACGCCTGCTCGCTTAGCGGCAGGGCATCATTGCTGGTCAACTCGGAGGTTCTCTGCGTTGATCTCGTCGCGGGTGACGAAGTTGGCCGCTTCTCGGCGCAGGCCGATCGCGGCGTTGCGGTGGGTGTGCTCATGGTTGAGCAGTGCAGCGTCGCGGTTGACCATCAGGTCCGATACCGCTGATTTGAACTGGTGCATGATCGGGCCGAAGGTGCCCACCGCGGCGAGGATCTCGGTGCTGGCTTCCCGGGCGGGGGCGATTTGGTCGGCGACGTCGTCGTGCTGGTTGGCGACGGTGCGCATCACCTCAGGGTCGATGTGGATCGGGTTCGTCATTTCTCAGCTCCTTTATCTGGACATTGTCGCGATTTTCACCCGCGCCGTCATGCGGCGGGGGTTATCCGGTGGGGGTTGGCAGCGGCGCGCTGGCCAGAGGTGCCGGGTTGGTCGTGTCGGTGGGCACCGGTGCGGGTGGTGATACTGGGACAGGCGCGGGCGCCGGGGTGGGCGCGGGTGCACCGATCGCGCTGGGATCGACCCAGCCCAGGAAGTCGGGGCTGGCTGCGATCGAGGACAGCGGAACGACCTGCCCGTCTTGCAGGCCCTTTACCGAGCTCAGTGCCACCTCGTAGTGATCTTTGAACATGCCGAGCATGCCGGCCGATAGACGCGACGGGTCGACGGGGTTGGTGACCGGTGTCCCTGGTGGAGGCAGCTCGAAGTGCTGCTCGCGGAACGCTTCGTCGAGTGGTTTGCCATCCAGATGTGCCTTGACGGCCTGGGCCAGTTCCGGGGTGCGCGCGTTGGCGGTGGACCCGTCGGGCAGCGTGATCGTGGTGGGCGGCGGCGGCGGTGGACCCGGCGCCGCAGGTGGAGCGCCCTCGCCGGGCGTGCCTGCGGGCGTGGGTTCTGGAGGTGTGCCCGATTGCGGCGTCGTCGCCGGTGGCGTTTCCCCGGGCACGGGGGCCTCGTCCTTCTCCTCGTCCTCGTCGAGCTTGTCGTCGTTGTTCTTGTCTGTCTCCTCGCCCGGGTCCGGCTCTTCGCGGCGGGCCTGCTCGCCGAGCTGGGAGGCCAGCCCGGCCAGTGGTGCAGCTGCTCCGGTGAGGGCATCGAGGGGGCTGCCACCGCCGAGGCCGCCGCCGGGCGGGAAGGCGCCCATCGCGGCGGGCAGCGCCGAGGCCAGCCCGGCCAGCGGATCGGCGCCAAGGGGTCCGCCCATTCCCAGATCTGACATCATCGGATCCGGCATCGGCTCCATCGGGCCCAAGCCAAGATCGGTCAGCGCGGGATCGGCGGCCGCCGGGACCGCTGCGGGGGCCGACGCCGGCGCCCCTGGTTGGGCGTTGGGATCGGAGGGGTTCTCGCCTGTTTCGGGTGAGGCGCCGTCCATGTCATACAAGGCGGCCAGCGCCGACGCCGCTTTGGCTTGGTCCTCGGCGGTCAGGGTGCCCGATTTGAGGACCTCGCCGATCTCGGCGACCTGGCTGCGCAGAAACTTCAAAAACGCTTGTTCCCCGGCGGGGGTATCCAGCGACATCGCCGGGTTGTTGACTGCCTCGATGATCTTCTGCTGGATGCCGTTGAGCTTCTGCTGTCCCTCGGCGGTCGTGGTCCGGGCGGTCAGCATCGCCTCGGTCAGCTTGCCCTCGGCCTCGCTGAGTTGGCTGTAGCGGTCCTTCATCTCGTCGTGCAGCTTGCGCACGGCGTCGGCGGTGCGTCCGGACTGCTGCTCGTCGGTCTGCACGCCGGGCTGGCTGCCCGGCGGTGCCGCGTCGGGCCGCTGCTCGGTGCCCACGACGTCACCGTTGGCGTTGTAGTAGGTGCGTTTACCCGTGGCCGGGTCATCGACGTAGGACGCCGCCAGCGGCGCTACCTGCCGGCCCTGGCCATCGACCGGAACGTATTGGCCGGCCTCGTTGCGGCGGAACTCGGGAAAGAAGGGCTGGCCCGTCTTGCCGTCGCCGCCCAACAGCGACACCGAGCCGTCGTTGTTCATCACATAGGTGTTGCCGTTGTCGCGGTAAGCCAGCGAGCCATCAGTGGGCACCCGCGTGCCATCGTTGAACACCAGGTAGCGGTCGGCGCTGGGATCAGAAGTGTTGAACCGCATACCAGGATCGCCGTAGGCGGCCTGCGCCTTGTCCAGCACCGTGTTCCAGTACGGGTCAGAAGGACTGATGTTGTGGGTGAACGCTCCCCCGTCCGGGCGCCAGCCCGGATCCCAACCCATGCCGAAACCGGTCACCGGCTTGGCGTGCCAGGACACCAGTTCGTCGAACTTTCGGGCATCGGTCACCGGGAACTCCTCCGCCCCAGCGTTATTGAGCCGTGCCGGGCGTGCGGACCGCTCAAATCAGAAGCGGTCATTAGAGATTGCCTCTTCGAGATCACGCGGTGCGGCAAACGCCGGCGGCCGCTCAGGGGTGGAGTCACCGCCGAACACCTTTCGGGCGCGGGTAACCAGGCCCAGCACATCGCTGGTTTGTTGGACCAACGTGGGGTCCGGCCCCTCCGTGCCGTGGCATCCACACATGTCTGACCTTCCTTTTCGGGTTGACTCATCGAGCCTAACGCCGCCCATATAGGGCCTCGTGCACGATTTTTGGTGTGGGAGCGCCGAGGCCGCGACGAGTTAGACGCGCAGGTAGCCGCCACCCTTGGTGGCGATATGCACGTGGTCGAAGTGGTTGGCGGTGGCACCTCCGCGGCTTCCCATGCCTTCGCCGCCGCCGGGCCCGTAATACATTGCCTGGCGCCAGATCGCGTGATCGACGCCGAGTGCTTCTTTGTTGGTCATCACGAACGACAACACCTGATCACCCAGCGTCTTGCCTTGCGGGGTGTTCCAGTTGGGGATCATGACGTCCAGCGCTAACCCGTTCGGGTGCCACTTCAACGCATCGGGGCGCACACCGCCGATTTCCCTGATTTGCGGAAACGCCGCGGACACAGCGCGATTGGTGATCACGCTGAACTTCTGCAGCCCCTTCTCAGAAGCCTTCCCCGGAGGCAGCTGGCCCTGAATGGCGCGCGCGATGATATTTCCGGCATTCAGGGGCCCTTGTGGCAGGCCGCCAGATCCCGTGCCTGACGTCAGGCGGCTACCGCCGCCGGCTCCGCCCAGCCCAGACAGTCCGGAGAGCCCCTGCAAGCCGCTCAACGGTGAGCCCATGCTCGGCATGGCCATCCCGCCACCGCCGCCGGACGGCGAGCCTCCGCCGCCGCCCACGCCGTTGCGGCCGCCGTAGGCCATCGACCGCAGCATGGCAGCCATCTGTGCGTCGCGTGTCTTGTAGGCCTGCACCACTTGTTGTTGTTGGGCCACGCGGTTGCGCAGTGCCACCAGGAGGGCTTTCTGGCCGGCGGGGGTGTTGGTGAACGGGGCCAGGCCGTTGGTGTCGGCGGCCGCGCCGTTGACCACGCCCCCGGAGCTGGTGCGCCCGGTGCGATCTGAGCGCGCGGCCTCGTCGAGCTGGGTGCTCAGCGCCCGGTCGGTGCCGGCCAGAGTGTCCAGCGCGGGGCCCGCGCCCCCGGCGAAGGTGGAGTAGTTGGTGGCCAGCTGCCCCGACAGCGGCGCCATCTGGGCCTGCCCCGAGCGCACCAGCTCCCCGGCGCCGGAGAGCTTGAGCACCGAGCCCGAAGCGGGGCCCTGACCGGATGCCGGTGGATCACCGAACAGCGAGTGCGCGCGGCCAAGCACCTCACCTACCTGCTGCACCACCGCGCCAACCGACACGAAACCAGTATCAGCGACCCTGCCCCACCCCCCGAACACAATTTTTCGGCCGCGGCGGTTTAGTAGCCCTTCGGTGGGCGGGTCGGGTCGGCCTGCTGAATTCTGGCCGCCAGGTCCGAGCCGTCAGCAGAGACCCCGTAGCGGCCCATCGCGTAGTTGACGAACGCGGTTGCTTGCGCCACCGGGTCACGCAGAAACGGTGAGGTACCCGGCTCGTGGTAGGCCCGAAACGTCGGCTCGATGAACTGGAATGCGCCCTGCGAAGGAGTTCCCTTGGCCGCGTTGGAGTCCCAGTTATTTGTGGCATTGGGATTGTGGCCGGACTCGCGTGCGGAGACCACCATCATCCCGGTTGCCCAATTCCGGCGGGCCCGCGGGTTGGTAATGCCTTTGATGTCGAGGGCCCGGTTGATCGCGGCCCCGATCGTTGCGGCCCCCGGCGTGGCAGGAATATCGCTGGGGCGCAGCCGCATTCCGGCATAGCGGTCCGCCAGTGGGCGACGCCCCGAATTAAGTTGCCCGCTCAGATTGGAGGCCCTGGCTAGCTGCGGAATGTTGAAGCTGGGAAAACCGCCTCCCCGCGAGGAGCCCATCGGTAAGCCCATCCCGCCACCGCCACCGAACGGTGTACCTCCACCCACCGGGGAGCCGCCGGCATAGCGCATCGACCGCATCAGCGCTGCTATGTTCGCGCTGCGTGTTTTGTAGGCCTGCACGACTTGTTGTTGTTGGGCCACGCGGTTGCGCAGTGCGACCAGGAGGGCTTTCTGGCCGGCGGGGGTGTTGGTGAACGGGGCCAGGCCGTTGGTGTCGGCGGCCGCGCCGTTGACCACGCCCCCGGAGCTGGTGCGCCCGGTGCGATCTGAGCGCGCGGCCTCGTCGAGCTGGGTGCTCAGCGCCCGGTCGGTGCCGGCCAGAGTGTCCAGCGCGGGGCCCGCGCCCCCGGCGAAGGTGGAGTAGTTGGTGGCCAGCTGCCCCGACAGCGGCGCCATCTGGGCCTGCCCCGAGCGCACCAGCTCCCCGGCGCCGGAGAGCTTGAGTACCGAGCCCGAAGCGGGGCCCTGACCGGATGCCGGTGGATCACCGAACAGCGAGTGCGCGCGGCCAAGCACCTCACCTACCTGCTGCACCACCGCGCCAACCGACACGAAACCAGTATCAGCGACCCCGCCCCACCCCCCGAACACAAAATCGGGGGCCCAAACCTTCTACCGCGGCAGGGTTTCGGTGTTGCCGAAGCACGGCGGACCCCACAAGCCTCGGCCTGCCTGCCGGGCTGAGGCCTCGGCGGCGGCGATCTCACCCGCGCGCTGCGGGGGGCTGGCCGGGTCGAACACGTAGGCCCGCCCCGCCCCCGCGGCCGCCGCCAGCACCGAGAAGTCTCCACCGGCGGTCTGGACATAGGCCAGGGTGCGGTTAACTGCAGTTGGATGATCCACGTGGTGCGGCTGTGCAGGCTCAACTTGTCGGCCGGTGCGTTTAGTCTCCACGCAGATTGAACTTCCGGACCAGGGGCTGTGATGGATGACGGGATCGAACCGAGACTTGTGGAGGTTCTCGATGTCCCGAGGCTTGGTGCGGTCGTTCGCGGCAATGCGGGCTCGTTGCCGTGGCGTTTGGTCGACGAGTCGGGTGCCGGCGTAAACCACGTCAATCTGTGGTTGGCCGACCTGTTCGCGTGCGACAACTCGCCTGCGACGCTGCGCGCCTATGCGTACGACCTACTGAGCTGGAGTCGTTTCCTCGGCGCACTGCAGGTTTCGTGGACTCAGGCAACGCGGGGCGAAGTCCGGGACTGGGTGAGGTGGTACCGGTGTCGCGCGAACCCGCAACGACGCCGCGGATCGAGTGCGGATACTCATCGGCCGACCCCAGGTTCTGTGAACGAGCGGACGGGCAAGGCCTACCTGGAGTCTTCCTACGCGCGGTCGTCGATGAATCGCAGACTGTCGTCGCTCAGTGGCTTCTACGAGTTCGCCCTGGAGTCGGATCTCGGGCCGCTCATCAACCCGGTACCGAAATCGCGCGACGATCTCACTCGACTCGACGTGCACCGCCAGCACTTCGATAACCCGCGCCCCCAAAAGCGCGCGCCTTATCGGCAGAAGCTAGTGGAACGTGCGCCGCGCGCGCTCAGCGACGACCTGTACGAGGAGGTATTTGCATCGCTGAGAACAAACCGCGACCGTGCCATTGTCGCTACGGCGATCTCCTCTGGTTTACGCGCCAGTGAACTGCTCAGCATGCGGCGGGGGATGCTCCATGCCGCCGACCAAACCGCCGATGTAATACCCAAGGGCGGGAATGGAAGTCGTGTCATGGTCCGTATCAGTCCCACTGCGTATCTCTGGATCGCCCGGTACCTTGCTGAGCGCCCCGTGGGTCCGCCTGAAGAGCCAGTCTGGCTGACATTGCGCGGCACACCGCGGCCGCTGAGCTATTGGGCAATGCGACAGATCCTTGAACGCAGCAACGCGCTGCTGGGCTCCAACGTCACGATGCATGACTTCCGGCACACCTTCTGCATGCGTCTCGCCCAGGACGAGAACATGACCATCGCGGAAATGCAGGAGCTGATGCGGCACGCGTCGATCGCCAGCACCACACGCTACCTGCGACTCACCGTAGCCGAACTCGTCGACAAACTTGATCAGCACTGGAATAGACCCCCGTCACCGCAGCCCACGCCGGCGAAAGGCTATGCGGCAGAAGATCTCCAAGTTCTTTTCGGTCGGGCATTCTGATGGCGCGGGTGCTCACGCGTGCCCAGTCGCTGGCGAGTTCGTCTGCGTTTGCCAACCATCCAGTCGAAGTACTGCCTTCGCTGTCCCCGACGCCCGAGGACCATCCGTGGTTCGGAAACACTGTCACCTGCGCCGAACGTGAACGCATCATCACTGCGGGACTTCCGCTCGTGATGGCACGGATGAGTGAGAAGTACCGCAGCGAGGCAGTAGCCCGCAGCGGTGCACGGCTCTGGCTGAGTCGCCTATTGGACTGGCTGGATGGCTTTGTCGGCGACAGTTATCAAGACCGTTGGATCGCCAGCGATTCCGATCGCCAGCCGAAGGCGTGGTGCCCAGCCTTATCAACCGGATCGCATACACGGCTTGGGGCAAGGCTGTCGATCAACGCACTCATAATGCTGGGGGTCATTCGTCCCGGCCATGACTGGTTGATCGAGAACAAGCAGGCGCGGTTCTACCGTGACTGGACGACCACGCACGAACCGAAGGCGTGGGATCGCTACTTCGCCGCCGCGGAGCACGAGGGCGCACCGGAAGTGAAGAAATGGCGAACCGCCACCCACCTGGTACGTATCAGCATCTGCAACGGGCTGCCAATCACCGAGCTGCACAGCCAGCATGTGTTGGCCTACCGAGACTTTCTCGTCTCGACCGGCAGGATGCCGGGGGATCTTCTCGCCATGTGGCACTACGGACGCCGCGGCGGACTGTTCGCCGGTGAAGCCGACGACCTGCGGCACTACCTCATCGCCAAACGTCTCAGTCCCACCGAACTGGTCGACCGCTTCAATGTGCGAGCTCCCAGCGTGCGAGGACTGTTGATCGCCTACCTCGCCGAGATCGCCGTCGGTCAGGACTACGCCAGCCTGGACGGAACCAGCCGAAACCTGGTGAAGCTGTTCTGGAAACCGATCGAAGACGCCAACCCCGGCATCGACACAATCAGTTTGACGAAGGCCCAGGCATCCGCCTGGAAAGAGTGGTTGCGCACCAAACCGGATGGGACTCCGCGCCGGCACGCCGAGAGCATTCTGGGAGCGGTCCGCAGCTTCTACCTCGACGTGGCTGCCTGGTCCCACGAGGATCCCTCGACGTGGGCCCATTGGGCTGTCTCATGCCCGGTCAGCATCCGCGACGTCCGAGGCCAGCAGAAGCGCCGGGCCCAGCGGGCACACCGCATGCATGCCCGCACCCGCACCCTCACCCCGCACGTCGATGCACTCGTCGCTGCAGCCCGGCGGGCGTACGTGCAAGCAGCAGAGCTGCAAGCGGTCGCGACGACAGCGCCGTTCGGTGAACCGTTCGCCGTGCACGGGAGCACCTACATCAAGCACACACCGGGCAAGCGGGCCGACCGAGTGCGCATCCATGTTCTGCAGGATGGATCGGAGAAGCGGGTTGACATCCACTACACCGTGACACGGGCCTTCATGACCTGGACGATCATCGAGGTGTTGCGCCACACCGGTATCCGGATCGAAGAGATGCTGGAGCTGACCCATCTGAGCATCAAGCAGTACCGCAAACCCGATGGCACCGTGATACCGCTCCTGCAGATCGCACCGAGCAAGACCGATCAGGAGCGGATATTTCCCTGCAGCCCGGAGTTGACCACCACCTTGGCGCGACTGGTCGAGTTCGTCAGCATCGATGGCCGCGTTCCGCTGTGCTGCCGAATCGACACACAGGAACGCCAGGTGTCGGCGCCGATGCCGCATCTGATCCAGATCCGAGAGGGTGGACGGTCGCGGGTAATCAACCAGTGCACGGTCCGAAAGTGGTTATCAGAGCTGGCCAACAGCATGGCCTTGAAGGACGCTGACGGTACTTCGCTGCATTTCACGCCACACGACTTTCGCCGGATCTTCATCACCGACATCGTCAACGCCGGGTTCCCGATCCATTTGGCCGCAAAGATGGTGGGCCACAACAATATCGAAGTCACGCGCGGCTACACCGCGGTGTATCAGAAAGATGTCTTCGAGGCATATGACCGGTTCATCGACAACCGTAGACAGGCACGGCCATCGGCCGAATACCGTGAGCCCACCCAAGCCGAATGGGACGAGTTCGTCGAACACTTCGGCCAGCGCCGGATCGCGCTCGGCAATTGCCACCGCCCCTATGGATCTGACTGTTCCCATGAACATGCCTGCATCCGGTGCGATTTCTGCGAGGTTGAACCGGCCCAGGCCGCAAGGCTCGATGAGATCCGTGACAACCTTCGCCTCCAGGTGGTCGAGGCCCAAAAGAACCGGTGGCTGGGCGACGTTAACCAATTACGCCTCACCATTGAGCACGCCGACCGCAAGGCGGCGAGGCTGGCAGCCCTCACCGAGGCGGCCCCGGTACTCCTTGCCGCGCACACGTCCTGACGCGAGCAGTAAGGGACCGTCCTTCTGACAGCTAGGTGCAGCAGTTGGGGTCGAGGACGACGCAGAGTGCCTGCAGGGCTTCGGGTTTGACGCGGTGAAAGACGTTCATGCCGCGCCGGTCGGAGATCACCAGCCCGGCTTTGCGGAGCTGGCCCAGGTGGTGGCTGACGGTGGATTCACTCAGGTCGAGCACCGCGGCCAGATCGCCGCTGGTCTCTTCGCCGGGGCGTGAGCTGAACAGCAGCGACATCATCTTGACCCGCACCGGGTCGGCGAGCGCCTTGAGCCGCATCGCGACCTGCAGGGCATCGGCGTCGCTGATCGGGCCCGCGGCGACCGGGGCGCAGCACACCGGGGCGGACATGTCGATCACGGGCAGCGCTTTGGGCATGACCCCATCCTGCCACCTGTCTTGACATATATCAAAAAGGTGGCATCCTGAGGTCGACGCGCCAGTTCGATATATGTCTCATCCCTAGTGGGAGGTCCATCATGTCCCGTATGCAACTCGCCCTCAACGTCGATGACCTCGACGAGGCGATCACGTTCTACACCAAACTGTTCGGCGTCGACCCCGCCAAGGTCAAGCCCGGCTATGCCAACTTCGCCGTCGCCGAGCCGCCGCTGAAGCTGGTGCTGCTGGAAAATCCCGGTAAGGGCGGCACCATCAACCACCTCGGCGTCGAGGTCCAATCCAGCGACAAGGTGCACGCCGAGATCGCCCGCCTGACCGGCGAGGGGCTGTTCACCGATGAGGAGATCGGCACCACGTGTTGCTTCGCCACCCAGGACAAGGTCTGGGTGACCGGGCCGGCCGGAGAGAAATGGGAGGTCTACACGGTGCTGGCCGACTCCGACACCTTCGGCACCAGCCCACAGCACCTCGACGATTCCGCCGACGGCGAGGGTGGGGTGTGTTGCGGCGGAGCCTCCAAGGAGGCTGACCCCGCCGCAGCGTCCTGTTGCTAGCCGATCGCACCTGCCGCGGCCGTGGTCACATGGCCGCGGCAGGCGCATGATCGGGGCATGGACCGCGATGCCATCGCTGCCGATCTGGAGCGCGCGCGTGTCACGTTCCACCAGCTACTGGCGGCCGCCGGCCCCGACGACTGGGATGCGCCGACGCGCGGAACCCGGTGGACCAACGAACAATTGCTGTTCCACATGGTGTTCGGCTACATGGTCGTGCAGCGGCTGCTGCCCCTGGTGCGGGTGATGGGCCGACTACCTGACCGCGTCAGCGGGGCATACGCCCGGTTGCTCAACGCCGCGACCACGCCGTTTCATCAAATCAACTACTACGGATCATGCGCCGCCGCCATGGTCTACAACCGGCGCAGGATGGGCGCCAAACTCGACCGGGTCATCGACTCACTGCAACACCGGCTCGCCCGCGAGACCGACGACACCCTGCGGCGCGGCATGCATTTCCCGCCGGGATGGGATCCGTTCTTCTCCGACTACATGACGCTGGAAGACGTCTACCGCTACCCCGGGCGCCACTTCGACTTCCACGCCGCCCAACTCACCTTCACCTGACGTTTCATTTGCCAACAACTTCGATATCCGTCAATATTGATGTATGTCGAAGTCGCAGGAGTCGTTGACCGACGGGGACGCGTGCTGCCCACCCGGGGCGCTGCTGCGCGAACCCCTTACCGCCGCGGACGCGGCGGACATGGCGGTCAAACTCAAAGCGCTGGCCGATCCGGTACGCCTGCAGCTGTTCTCCGCGATCGCCAGCCACGCCGGTGGTGAGGCCTGCGTCTGCGACATCTCCGCCGACATCGAGGTGTCACAACCGACCATCAGCCACCACCTCAAAGTGCTGCGCGACGCCGGGCTACTGACCTCACAGCGCCGGGCCTCCTGGGTGTACTACGCCGTGGTGCCCGACGCGCTGGCCAGCCTCGCCGTCTTGTTCGGCATTGACGCAGCCGCCGGGGTGTCGGCATGACCGACACCACCACCCCGGCCCCAGCGGTCGTGGGCAAGCTCTCCACCCTGGATCGGTTCCTGCCGCTGTGGATCGGCGCGGCGATGGTCGCCGGGTTGCTGCTGGGCCGCTGGGTTCCCGGCTTGAACACCGCGCTGGAAAGCGTTCAGCTGGACGGGATTTCACTACCCATCGCTCTTGGCCTGCTCATCATGATGTACCCGGTGCTGGCCAAGGTCCGCTACGACCGCCTCGACACCGTCACCGGCGACCGCAAGCTGCTGCTGTCCTCACTGGTCCTGAACTGGGTGCTCGGCCCCGCGCTGATGTTCGCGCTCGCGTGGCTGCTGCTGCCCGACCTGCCCGAATACCGGACCGGCCTGATCATCGTCGGCCTGGCCCGCTGCATCGCCATGGTCATCATCTGGAACGACCTGGCCTGCGGCGACCGGGAAGCCGCCGCCGTCCTCGTGGCGCTCAACTCGATCTTCCAGGTCATCATGTTCGCCCTGCTGGGCTGGTTCTATCTGTCGGTGCTGCCCGGCTGGCTCGGCCTGGAACAGACCACCATCGACACCTCCCCGTGGCAGATCGCCAAGTCCGTGCTCATATTTCTGGGCATCCCGCTGCTGGCCGGCTACCTGTCGCGCCGGCTCGGCGAGAAAACCAAGGGCCGTGACTGGTACGAGGCCAAGTTCCTGCCCCGGATCGGGCCGTGGGCGCTCTACGGGCTGCTGTTCACTATCGTGATTCTCTTTGCGCTGCAAGGCGACCAGATCACCCACCAACCGTTCGACGTCGCCCGCATCGCCCTGCCGCTACTAGCGTACTTCGCGATCATGTGGGGCGGAGGCTACCTGCTCGGCACCATGCTCGATCTCGGTTATGAGCGCACCACCACCCTGGCGTTCACCGCCGCGGGCAACAACTTCGAACTCGCCATCGCCGTCGCGATCGCCACCTACGGCGCCACCTCCGGCCAAGCCCTGGCCGGCGTCGTCGGCCCGTTGATCGAAGTCCCGGTCCTGGTCGGGTTGGTCTACGTGTCCTTGGCGTTGCGCAACCGGTTCCACCACCACACCTCCCAACACCTTCCTGCCGACGGCTCGACGACGAGAACGGAACCCAATCCATGACTGACAGCCCCGTCACCCACGAGCTTCGCCACGATCTGTCCATCGACCAGCAACTCGCCCTGAAAACCGCGGCGACCCGGCTGGGCGGTGAGTTCGATGGCACCTTCGGTACCGAAACCATCGAACGGTTCTTGCATTCGTCCTACGACCAGTTCGCCGGCCGGGCCACCATTCCGAACTTCCTGCCGCTGTTGGCCGAACGGTTCGCCCGCCAACGCCTGCACGCCCTGGCGAGAGTGGAAGGAAAGATCAGCGACGGCAAACCGACCGTGTTGTTCCTGTGCACCCACAACGCCGGCCGCTCGCAGATGGCGCTGGGCTACTTCACCCACCTGGCCGGTGACCGGGCCGTCGCCTGGTCCGGTGGATCCGAACCCGGCAACGAGATCAACCCCGCCGCGATCGCTGCCATGCACGAAGTCGGTATCGACATCACTGGCGAATACCCCAAACCCTGGACCGACGAAATTGTGCAGGCGGCCGACGTCGTCATCACCATGGGCTGCGGGGACGCCTGCCCGATCTTCCCCGGGAAACGCTACGAGAACTGGGAACTGCCCGACCCCGCCGGCCAGGGCCTCGACGCCGTCCGCCCGATCCGCGACGACATCGAAGAACGCGTCCACCGTTTGTTGGCCGACCTGAACGTGCCCGTCACCCGGTAGCCGCGAAAACCTCAAGGGAACACACCGAATATGGCTGACACATCAGTGTTGTTCGTCTGCGTCAGTAACGCCGGAAAATCGGTCATGGCCGCCGGGCTCATGCGCCAGATCGCCGGACCGACCATCCACGTCAGCTCGGCGGGCACCCGCGCCAAGACCGCCGTCAACGACCTCTCGGTACAAGCCTTGGCAGAAGTCGGCGTCGACATCAGCGACCATCAGCCCGCCCAACTCACCGCGCAGATGCTCGACGACGCCGACCTGGTCGTCATCGTCGGCAGCCAAGCCCACCTCGACGAGTACTGTCCCGGCGTCACCATCCAGCGGTGGGATACCGACGAACCCTCCTTGCGCGGCATCGACGGAATCGACCGCATGCGAATCATCCGCGACGACATCACCACGCGCGTCCAGGCCTTGGCCGCCAACCTTTCCACCGCGATCACACCACCCACCGGCCAGCCATCCCGATCCAACGCGCGTATTGAGCGAAGCTAGATGTATGCGTGTGGAACTTCTCACGAGCCCGGGATGTCCGAATGCAGCGGCGGCTCGGCGCTTGCTCGCCGAGTGTCTGTCTGAGGTTGATATCGCTGAAGATGTGGTGGTGGAAAGGGTCGGTGGATATCCATCGCCAACAGTGCTCGTTGATGGTATGGATGTCATGAAGCCGGGCACTGAGCTGGCAGCTGATGCGTGCCGATTGGACCTTCCGACCAGGGATCGCGTGCTGGCGGCGCTTCGGAGTGCGACGCCGTTGACGTGATCGATCCGGGGTCTTACCCCGATGTTGCGGCCCCGAGTTCAGCTGGCTGCCGTGGTCTTCTGGTTGCGGGTGTGGGCCAGCCGGTGGGAGTCGGTTCCGGTTTCGATGATGGTGCCCCCGAGGGGCTTGGTGCGTCCGGCGCGCACGCCGTTGGCGATGACGACGATTTCGGCGAGTTCGTGCACCGCGACGACCGCGGCCAGCCCGAGGACACCGGTGAGGGCGAGCGGAATGAGCACCGTAATCAATGCCAGTGAGAGGCCGACGTTTTGCAGCATGATCCGCCTCGCGCGCCGCGCGTGGGCCAGTGCTTGGGTGAGGTGGCGCAGGTCTTCACCCATCAGCGCGACGTCGGCGGTTTCGATGGCCACGTCGGTGCCCATCGCGCCCATGGCGATACCCAAATCGGCAGTGGCCAGGGCCGGGGCGTCGTTGACGCCGTCACCGACCATGGCCGTCGAGGAACGTTGGCGCATTTGACCAATTAGCGCGGCTTTGTCTTCGGGCCGCAGATCGGCATGCACGACCTCGATGCCCACCTGCTTGGCCAATGCGTGGGCGGTCGCTTGGTTGTCACCGGTGAGCATGGCCACCTGATACCCGCCGCGGCGCAGCTGGGCGACGACGTGGGCGGCTTCGGGCCGCAGCTCATCGCGCACCGCGACTGCCCCGATGATCTGGTCGTTGTCTTCGATGAGCACGGCGGTGGCGCCGGCGGCCTGCATGGCCGCGACCTGGCCGGCCAGCGGGCCGGGGTCAAGCCAGCCGGGGCGGCCCAGCCGCAATCGACGGCCATCCCGCGCGCCGGTCAACCCGGCACCGGTGACCGCCTGCACGTCATCAGCCGGTTGCACGGGGCCCTGCGCGGCGGCGAGAATCGCTGCCGCGAGGGGGTGTTCGCTGCGGGCCTCCAACGCCGCCGCCACATCCAGCACGTGCTCGCGGGTGGCGCCGTTGGTGGTGGCGACGTCGATGACGGTGGGTGCGTTGGCGGTCAGGGTGCCTGTCTTGTCCAGCGCGATCGTGCGGACCGCGCCCAGGGCTTCCAGCGCCGCCCCGCCCTTGACCAAGACACCGAGCTTGCTAGCCGCGCCGATCGCGGCGACCACCGTGACCGGCACCGAGATCGCCAGCGCGCAAGGAGAGGCCGCCACCAACACCACCAGGGCACGTTCGATCCACACCAGCGGATCGCCCAACACGCTGCCGATGGCGGCGATGAGGACCGCGGCGATCATGATCGCGGGGACCAGGGGTTTGGCGATGCGGTCGGCCAGGCGCTGGGCTTCGCCCTTGCGGGACTGCTCGGCCTCCACGATCGCCACGATGCGGGCCAACGAGTTGTCAGCAGCAGTGGACGTGACCTCAACCTCCAGCACGCTGGTGCCGTTGATCGACCCGGCGAACACCTCATCACCGGGCCCGGCCTCTACCGGCACGGATTCGCCGGTGATGGCCGAAACATCCAGCGCCGTGCGCCCCGACACGATCGTGCCGTCGGTGGCGACGCGTTCGCCGGGCTTGACCAGCATCCGGTCACCCACCGCCAACTCTGCTGGGGCGATGGTGGTTTCGGTACCGTCGCGGAGCACGGTGGCCTCATCGGGCACCAGCGACAACAACGCCCGCAGACCTCGGCGGGTGCGGGCGAGGGAGTATTCTTCGAGGCCCTCGCTGATGGAGAACAGGAACGCCAGCATGGCGGCCTCGCCGACCTCGCCGAGGATCACCGCGCCGACCGCGGCGATCGTCATCAGCGTGCCGACCCCGATCTTGCCCTGCGCCAGCCGGCGCAGCGTCGAAGGCACGAACGTGTAGGCACCGATCACCAAGGCGAGCGCATACAGGCCGATTTCGACCGCATGGGGGCCGCCGGACCAGCCGACCACATAGCCGGCCAAAAGCACCACGCCCGCCACCGCGGCGGCGCGCAGTTCGGTGATCTCCCAAAGCCGTTCGGGTTCCTGCTCGTCCTCGCCGGGGCGGTCGTCGCTGCCGCAGCCGCACGCCTCACTCATCGCGCAACCTTCTTCCGCTCAGTCGGGTGGCCGTAGTTGGGGCACAACGCCACCGCGTTGCCGGTGGCCTCCAAGACAGCTTCGGCGGCCCGCAACATGTCCAGTAGTTCCGGGCGGGCCAGCCGATACACCGAGGCGCGGCCCTGCGGCCGGAAATCCACCAGCCCGCAGTCGCGCAGGCACGCCAGATGCGCCGACACCGTCGACTGCGCCAACCCCAACTCGCCGGTCAGATCCACCACCCGCGCCTCACCGACCGCCAGCCGGCGCAGGATCGCCAACCGGGTGCCATCCGAGAGGCTGTGAAACAACGCCGTCGCCGCATCCACATTCCCGCACATCGCGGGATCGACCGAACCACTTTTCATCGCCACACGACGATGATAGCGTCCAACACTATTGATCGGTCAACCCCGCCAACATCGATACAACCCGATGGATGAGGACGCAGGGCGGGGACGGGCCGACCGGGAAGGAGCAGGCGATGGCACTGACTGCACTGGGCCTGTTCGCGATGTTGATGCTGGTGATCGGGGCCTGTCGGCGCCGGATCCAGCTGGCCCGCATCGGCGACAGCGGCAACCGGCGGGGTTGGCGGCCCGACGGCACCCTGGAATGGTGGGCGCTCGCGCTCGCCGACGTGGGCTATCTGCTGGTCGGCGTCGGCGCCCCAGCGGCGGCCCTGGCCGGGCTCGCCCCACTGCGTTTCGCCGACCATCTGCTGGTTCATGCGACTGGGATCGCGGTTGCGGTGGTGGGCATCGGGCTGACCTTGCAGGCCCAGCTGGGGTTGGGGGCCTCGTGGCGGATCGGGGTTGATGAGACCGAACGCACCGAGCTGGTCACCGGCGGCCCGTTCGCGATTGTGCGCAACCCGATCTTCACCACACTGCTGCTCACCCTGACCGGCCTGACGCTGATGGTGCCCAACCCGATAGCGATCGCCGGCCTGCTGATCGCGATCGCCGGCATCCAGCTGCAGGTGCGCGAAGTGGAAGAGCCCTACCTGCGCCGCGTCCACGGCCACACCTACCGCGACTACACCACCCGAGTGGGGCGCTTCCTACCGTGGCTCGGCCGCACCAGAGATGAGACCAATGATGCTGCCCGACACTACACCTGACTTCGACACGGTCGAGGCGACGGCGGCGTTTGTCGACCTGGCCGGCTACAGCATCCTCACCGAAATCTGCGGCGACCACGAAGCCGCCCAGCTCGCCGCGCGCTTGCCGACCTGGCACAGGCTGCACTACAACCGGGCGTGAGGCTGGTGAAGACGATCGGGGACGCGGTCATGTTGACCGCCGACACACCCACCCAGATGCTGGCCACCCTCACCGACCTGGCAGAGCAGGTCGCCGGCGAGGACGGGTTCCTGGCGCTGCGCGCCGGAATCCATCACGGACCCGTCATCGCCCGCGGCGGCGACGTGTTCGGCCACACCGTCAACATCGCCGCCCGCATCACCGCACTCGCCGGGGCCGGCCACGCCGTGATCACCGACCCGATCGCGGCTGCCGCTACCCGACAAGGCCTGTCCACCCCAGCGATCGGTGCTCCGCCGCTGCGCAGCATCACCACCCCGATTCCGCTACACACGCTGGCCCTGACCGAGGCCCGCTACCCCCGCGACCCGGTCTGCGGCATGCGGATCAACCCGGAAACCGCCCGGGCGCGACGCCGCTACCAGGACCGGGATTGGTGGTTCTGCTCGACCGACTGCGCCCACCAATTCACCACCACCCCAAGCACTTACACATCGACACTCCCGGTCACCGCCAGTGAACGGCAGCCGACATGAGCCGCCCCTGGGGCCGCAACCGGCTCAAATTCGCCCTGGCCGGACCGCTGTTCGAAGCCGGCAACCGGTTCATCCCCGGCCGACCCCATGACCGGCTCGCCCAGCTCGTCGCCGACCAGAAACCGAAACGAGTGCTCGAACTGTGCGGCGGCACCGGCTACGCCGCCCGCCTGCTCGCCCGCAAATCCCCGAGCACACGAGTGGATTGCCTCGACATCTCCCCGGAAATGCTGGCCGTCGGCCGCCGCTACCTCACCCGCGCCGGGATCGGTACCGTGGCGCTGCATGAAGGTGACGCCGCCGCACTGCCGTTCGGCAATGACACCTTCGACGTGGTGATGAGCGTGTTCGGCTGGCACGAACTGCCCACCGACATCCGCCACCGCGCCATCGACGAAGCCATCCGCGTTCTACGTCTCGCCGGCCAGGTCATCGCCATCGACCTCGACCCACCACCCACCGCCCGCACCATCTTCGAGACCTACATGCGGCTCGCCGAACGACCCCACGCCCGCGACGTCCTGGGCACCGGCCTGGCCGACGCATTCACCGCACACGGACTGGCCGTCACCACCCATCTGCGCGCGCGCAGCTGGGCCGCCCCGTTCCAGATCGTCCACGCCCACAAAAGAGGTATCTGAATGGCGCGCACCAGCCGCATCCTGCTCACCGCGTTCGTCATCGCCGCCATGGCGATCGGGGCGCTGGTCTACCTGTCAGTGCGCGACCGCGACTCGACCACCACGGCACAGCCCGATACCGGCGAGGCCGGGCAGGTGGTGCGCGAGAACAGCCACCGACTCAACACGGTGCCCGACAGCACGGTGACGTTCGTGGAGTTTCTCGACTTCGAATGCGAGGGCTGCCGCGCGGTCTACCCAGAGATCGAAAAAGCGCGGGCCGAATACGGCGACCGGGTGAATTTCGTGATCCGCTACTTCCCGCTGCAAGCCCACGTCAACGCCGAGCGGGCCGCCCGCGCGGTGGAAGCCGCCGCCCAGCAAGGCCAACTGGAGGCGATGTATCGCAAAATGTATGACACCCAAGCCCAGTGGGGTGAAAAGCAAACCCCAGCCGATGACGTATTCCGCGGATTCGCAACAGAACTCGGCCTGGACATGGCCGAGTTCGACGCGGCCTACGCCAATCCCGCCACCCTCGAACGCATCCAACTCGACATGGCCGACGGCCGCGCCTTGGGCGTGCAGGGCACCCCGACCTTCTTCCTCAACGACACCCGCATCCAGCCACACAGCTATGAAGACCTAGCCCAGGCCTTCGATCAAGCGCTCGCCGAGAACTAGGCGCGGCCTGCCGCATCCATCGGCTTGACCGCCCCTCTCCACATCGACACTCATCTCAGTCCGGCCAGGAGGTTCACCCATGCCCGCCACCGCGCTCGTTCTCTACCTGGTCTTTGCCGTCTTAGGGTTCGGCTGGCGCAGCTGGACCCAGCACCGCCGCACCGGCTCGACCGGGTTTCGCGGCATCCACGGCCGGCCTGGCTCGCTGGAATGGTTCGCCGGCGCCGGATTCATCGCTGCCATCCTCGCCGGGGCGGCCGCACCGCTGCTGCAACTGCTCGGCATCCTCACCCCGATCGCGCTCCTGCAGGCGCCGTGGATTCAGGTGGGCGGGACGGTGCTGGCGGTGGCGGGTATCGCGGCCACCCTCTACGCCCAGCGCGACATGGGCGAGTCCTGGCGGATTGGCGTCGACCCCAGTGAGACCACCACATTGGTGCTCCGTGGTGTGTTCGGGCTGGTGCGCAACCCCATCTTCACCGCGATGCTGATCTTCGCCGCCGGCATCACCCTGATGACCCCCAACCCGCTCGCCCTGGTCGCGTTCGTCGTGCTGCTGGCCACCATCGAGCTGCAGGTCCGCGTCGTCGAAGAGCCCTATCTCAACGCTATCCACGGCCAGGCCTACCGGGACTACTGTGAGACGGTCGGCCGGTTTGTTCCCCACATCGGACGCACCCGAATCGTCTGACTGGCCGACTCGAATCGAGGTGAACCATGGCCACCGGTGATCGCACCGCCCGATGGAACCGATACTGGGACAAGAAATCCCGTACCTACGACCGCGAAATCGGATTCTTTGACCGCCACCTGTTCGGCGACTCCCGCCAATGGGTCTGCAGCCAAGCGGCCGGCACCACCCTGGAAGTCGCCGTCGGCACCGGCCTCAACCTCGAGTTCTACCCCGACACCGTCACGCTGACCGGGATCGACTGGAGCGAACAGATGCTCGACCTGGCTCGTCAACGTGCCGCCGACCTCGGCCACCCCGCCACGCTGCAACAAGCCGACGCCCACCACCTACCGTTCGACGACGCCACCTTCGACACCGTCGTCTGCACCTTCGGGCTCTGCGCCATCCCCGACCACACCAAAGCCCTCAACGAAATGACCCGCGTCCTGCGCCCCGGCGGACAACTCATCCTGGTCGATCACATCCGCAGCAGCGTCGCCCCCGCCCGAGCCGTGCAACGCTTCCTCGAACTGTTCACCGTTCCCCTCGGCGGCGAACACTTCCTGCGCCGCCCCCTCAACCACATCCGCAACGACCCCAACCTCGACATCGAACGCGTCGAACGCTTCAAACTCGGCCTCGTCGAACGCCTCACCGCCCGCAAACCCACGTAACCCGAGGCGAACTCACCGACCATCCAGCTAGAGCTGTCCCACATCAACAGCTCAGCCGCGCCCTCGAAGGCTCCAAAGACTCCGACTGATGACCGGCCCCGGTGAACGGATTGACTAGTGCAGATAAGTGCGGCCGTAGCGGTCGCGCGCATCCTGGCTGGCATCAGCGATTAAGGAGACCCGTTGGTTCAGCAGTGTGGAGGCAGCGAACTCCGACGCTTGCTTGCCCCAGCACGCCTCGGTGTAGCCCGGGCGTTTCGTCTCCGGGGTGAAGATGCCCAGGATGCGCACCCGCAGCCGGCCCCGGACATCATCGACGACGTCGACGGTGTCACCGTCAACGACACGCAGCACCGTCACGGTGGCAGGTGCTGCCTCCACTGGCGCAGCGCACGCCGACACCGGCGTCGCCGCCACCGCCGCGAGCAACAGCGCCGTCGCCAAAAGTGTTCTCATCTCTTCATTTTCAGTGCTCCCGACGGGGACGGCCTGCACATTTTTCGCGCTGCCGGGTCACTGGCCGACAAGATCTCTGATCAGCGCCTCCACACGCTCGGCGCTGCCGGGGTCGAGCAGCTGGCCCGCCTCCACCGACTCCACCAGCTGAGCTGACAGCCCACCCACCGCGGCCGCCTCACCGGCGCTCAGATTCGCCCGCCGCCGCGCCGCGTACAGCCGTTGGCCCAGCGAGGCACCCGGATGCGCCGCGGCCTTGAGCATCAATTCGTCGTAGCGGCCTCGGATCAACCCCAGCGACTTAACCACCTCGGCAGGTGAGCCCTGACTGTGACGCATCGCCCGGGCGGCCAGGGCCTCCAACTTGCGCAGGTCGGCCAGGATCGTCGAGGCGCGCTCAACGAAGTCCGGCGACGCTGACGGGGGCAGATCGTCGATCGCGGTGTCGAAACGGGTGAGGGTCAGCTTGAGCGCATCGGCCACGAGCACCGAGCTTTCGGAACTGTCAGCAGAGTCCGTGACCACTTCATCGGCCGGCGCGCCTGCCCGAATGCGCGCTATCGTTCCCGCCGGCCACTGCAAAAGTTCCTCAAGAGTATGCCTTGTGCGCTCCCGGGGCCACGACCGGCCTTTCTCGAAATGGATCAGCGCCGGGGCGGTGATAATTTTCCGGCGCGCCAGTTCACGCTGCGAGATGCCCAATTCGCGACGGCGAGCTGCGACAGCGGCACCCGCGCGGGCAATGCCGTCGTCTGCTGCGCCGTCCTCCACCGCGCCAGTGTAACCAGCGGTTATCACGGTTTCGGAACATCGCAAGGCACATCCTGCCTCAAATCCAGTGAAGTACGCGCTAACGATAGGGCGGGGGTCCGCCGTTGGGAGGGCGCGAAACTTCACCATTGACATTTAGCGTTAGATTGCGCGGCGCTAAATTTAGGTGCTAAAGTTCAGGTCATTCGATTAGCTGAGTGGGAGGAGCGACGGTGACCGTGACACTCGAACGACCAACGGTGCGCAGCAGCACCCAGCCATGCATTTCCGACCCCGACCGTTGGGCCGCCGGAGGCAAGGACCCGGAGTTGAAGGTCCTATGTCGTGGCTGCCCGCGGCGCTGGCAGTGCGCCAAGGACGCGCTCGACACACCCGGCGCAGCGGGCATGTGGTCGGGGGTCAACATTCCCAAAGAGGGCCGGGGCCGTAAGTTCGCGCTGCGCCAACTTCGATCACTGGCCGCCCATGGCGGCTTCAATGTCGCAGACTCGCCCGACGCCGCCGACTAACACCGGCGGGGCGATCATGGGCACCCTCTGCCGGAGCCGAAACACGCCGCACGAGCACGCAATTGCGGCGCGACGCGACGCAGCCGCGCCGCTGAAAGCCGTTCAGATCCAGAAGTCGAATACGAAGTTGCGCACTGGTTTGAGGTGCAGGACACCTACCCCTACGGTGTCGATATACACGCCTTGCATATCTGTTTTTCCGGGGGCCGTGCGTCGTTCACTGCAAGTGCGTGGAAGCGGCAAACGTTCCCCACATGAAGGCGCTATATCCGCCACACCATCGGCTGTGTACATCGTTGGCAGACCACATAGCCAAATCGGTCGACCTGTTCGGGCCTCCATGCCCGGACGAACGGGGTTGCGCGACGGCGCGGTCGCGCACTATTGGCGGCATAGCCTGTCGGCGGGCACCGCCAGCCCGCGTGACGCCTGTGACAGATGGTGCGGCGTGTCATCCGGTTAATGGCGCCGCGATACGGCATGCTCCCTAAAGACGGCGGATATCCGCCGACACGAAGTACTAGGCGGATATCCGCCTAGCGGTAGTAGTTCGAGCGCCGACTGAAAGGACCACTCCCGGCTGGCTTTTCGCCGGCCTGACCAAGTTCGCAACACAACTACATAACCATCGTGCGATAACGCCCCAACGGCGAAACCCCCGGCCCGAAGGCCGAGGGTCGGCCAGTTCGAGCTGCAACTCGAACCGATTTGGTGCTTTCGCGAAAATCCCCCTCGAAGGGAATCGTCATGAAAGACGCATTCCACGGTAGCGCACGCCGTGCGCACGGTCTAGTTACCACGTCCCGTGGATCTACCGACACCATCGTCCATCCGTACCGCGGGAGTACGCGGTTCTCACCGCGGCGCGGCACCGCTCACACTGCGCCGGTCTGGATCCAGCGCGCCGGCGGCCACTGCTTCGACCGCCTCCCGCGAATCGTCCTGGAGCTCGACACCGCGTGGTCCGCGATTCCGTGCTGGACCGGTCGAGCCCGGCGCTGGGTCCGCGAAACCGTTCCGGCCGCCTACGAGCTGCGCTATGACACCCATGTCCGTCCGGTGATGCCGAACAATGCGGTGAGCCTGAGATCCCTTGTGGCAGTAGCAGAGGCGCGGGCGTCGTTCGCCGATCACCGCACCGGGCGGAATTGCCGTCCTACCAACGCGCGGCTATCTGAGATGACCGGCTTGTCAGTGCGCACTGTCCAGCGCGCGTCGACGGCGCTGCGGCTACTGGGTGTGGCGACCGAGGTGATGCGGGGCCGTCAGCGCACACGGCCGGAGCGACTTGCCAGCTGGCGGGTTGGGGATAAAGGCCGTGGATGGGCATCAGTTTGGGCGTTGCACGACAGTCGGATTCAATCGCTGTCACCCCATCCCGGAGGGTCTCTCTTAGCTTCTAAAACCTCACCTAAGATTGTTCTCACTACCAAAAACCGTCGCATTCGCGCCGGTAGCAGCGCCGCTGCGCGGCGCCCTAGCCCGAACGAGAACGGGCTAGCGCTGGCAAACGAGTGGATCGCCGACGAGCAAACCCCGTTGTGGGCCCGTCGGTATCGGACGGGCACACCGTGGGCCGGGGTGTTGGCCAAGCCCGCCGCGCACGGCTGGACTCCGCGGGATGTCAACGCGCTGATCAGCGACTGGGCGGGTACCGGGCACTGGCTGCCCGAGAGTCCCTACAAACCGATCGGGCTGCTCGGCGCGATACTGGCTGCCCACGGCGACCTGGACAATCGTCCCGCGGCTTACGACGTGGCGCGCGAACAGGAAGAGCTCGCTCTTGCGCGCGCCCGCGTGGCTGAACAGATCGCTGCGCGCCAGACTGATCGCGAAGCGCGCGAAGCCGGACGTGCCGCCCTCTCGGGTCCGGGGCGCGAAGCCGCCCGCCGAGCGCTCGCCGAGATTCAAGAACGCGCCAAGCGCCGACGCTACGAGAATCCCGACCAAGGCGGCGGGCGATGACGGACGCCACCCCCCAACCGGCGACGAGTTGCGTTCCGTGCCAAGTGGATCCGGAACGGTGGTTCGATCGCCATCACCGCGCCGACGCCGTCGCCGAATGTCGCGATTGCCCCGCCCGCCGCTGGTGCGCCCGGGAAGCGCTGCAGAGCCGTGCGTCCTGGGGTGTGTGGGCTGGGGTCTGGATCGACGGACGACATGAAGATGTCGCACCCCATCTGCGAGCCATCGCGACTGGAGTGTTGGCGCAGTCGGCTGCAGTCGCTGCCGTTGTCATCGGTGAGCGATTGCAGGACGCCGCGCCCGCGAGGGACCTCGGCCGGGTGTCCACGCCGTTACGCCGGCCGAGCGGGTCGCCGGTGCCGTCGTCCGTGATGACCGCGGTCCTTGCCCGCAGCAGCGGACAATGCGAGGTCCTCGCCGAGGGCTGCCGCTACACCTATGACCGGCCGGTGAGCCGACGCGTAGGGGTACCGGTCGAGGAGACATCCACTCCCCCAGAACTATTCGCCGCATGCAATGTCTGCGCCGACATGGTCGCAGTGCTCGACCCGAAGCTGGCGGCCAAGACCGGTTACGTGCTCGATAACCAACGCGACCCCACACATGTGCCCTTCTATTGGCGCCGCAGCCGGTGGGTGCTGCTTGATCGAGACGGATGGCTCACTGAAATGGCCGACGACGTCGCGACGGCGTGATCTTAACCGCGGTTAAGATTGGATACCGCAACGGGTTTGATGCCCTAGTGCGTTATGACGGACGAGCAGACATCCGTGCCCGGCGCCTCAGTGCCTCGTCGACGAGGTCCGACGCGAAATCCTGTGCAGTCAGCAGAACATCGTCTCGCTTTGCCTCCAGCCACGCATCGCGCAGCCGCTGAGCGGTGGAAGTGCGCAGCCGCAGGGTGCGCGGAGCTTTCGGCGCAGTCGCGGTGACGGCCCGCGGAGGGCTCGGTAGCGGACTTACCGAGGCATGCGGGTCTTCCGTCACTGTGACAGTTGGAGGCGTAACCCGTTCCTCGATCGGCGACGGGCTCGCAAGCGGTTTCCGCGTTTGAGCGCCAACGCTGGACAGCATGCCGACCACGGCTGAAGCAGTGTCCTTCTTAGGCATGGTGTCTCCCTCGATTCATTCGGCCCTCAGCGACCATGGTCATGACTTCAACACTGAAATTCGCGTATGCCTTCGCGAGATCGGGATCGGCGTCGACGTCGCCCAGCACGACCTGATCACTGACCATCCGTTCGGCCGCAGTACGTTTCGGGATGAAGGTCTTGAACATGGGCAGGCCGTCGCCCTGCAACGCCTTGAGGGTCTCGCGGCTGACCAACGTTCGTGACTCGTACTTGGTGAGCAGGACTCCGAGGAAGGTCGCCGAAAGGACCTCGTGCTGACGCAGTGTGGACGACCACTCGAGGAACATATTCACCCCTCGCCTCCCCCACTTGCTGGCGTCGGTCGGCACGATCAGCCATTCGGCGGCATTCAGTGCAGTGATCACCAACTGCCCGAGGTTCGGTGAGAGGTCAAGCACGATCGCGTCGTAGTCGTGATAGACCGGCGCCAACGCCATTGCGAGCTGTTCCTCGCGGCGGTGCATAGTGACGAGTTCTTGGTCAAGCTTGGCCACCGCAAGCGTCGACGGGACGAGGTCGAGGTTCTCAAGCCGCGTCGGACGTATCACCTTGGAGACCGGCGTCCCGTCCCGGATGAGGTCGTAGATGTCGAACTCGACATCGTCCTCCGGGTCAAACATCGTTGTCGAGTTGCCCTGCGGATCGCAGTCGACCAGCAAGGTTCGCCATTTGCCGCGGGCCAGGCCGGCGGCCAGGTTCACCGCGGTAAACGACTTGCCGACCCCGCCCTTGTGGTTGGCGATCGCGATAACTTCCGCTTTCACAGCAGTCACTCCTCTACCTTTGGTACCTCATTGCAACAGGGTGATCGAGTGTTCGGGTGATGCCGCGACGGCGTGTCGGCGTGATGTGATCGCGTCGTGATGTGGTCACCGCGCGATGATGCAACTGCGTGATCGTGTAATCCGGTGAGACCGTCACGCCGTGACGCTGTGACGGAATCGCTGAGCTACAACGTGATCCGGTGATCCGGATGCCGACTCACCGTGTGATTGGATCGCCCAATCGCGTCGCGACGCGATCACAGCGTGACGCAATCATGAAGTGACACGGCGACTGTGTGATTCAGCAACCGCGTGATGCCGTCACAGCACGACTTGGTGACCTGATCACAACGCGACGCGGTGAGTGTGTGGCGGAGTCATGACGTGACCGTGTGACGGAATCACGTGGTGTTGACGTGATCGAGCGATCCGATGACTCAATCACGTCATCACGCCGTCGCCGGGTCACGGTGCGATGGCATGACCGGATCACCGGGATGACTCGGTGTTGGTGTGATCCAGCGTCAGCGTGATCGCATCACCATCGCCTCGTCACGGCGTCGCCTCGTGATTGAGCGATTGCGTCACTTCGCGTCACCGTGACGAAATCGGCCGGTACTCGGCAGCATCCGGATTCGTTTTCGTGGCACGACTTTTGGAGGTCGGAAGCGAAGGGACCGGACGAGTGCCACCCCGGATGTTCATTCGGCCTTGTCCTCGAAGCATCCGCCGGGGGTGCTCTATGTCGAAACGGTCGAGCACCGTTCGAAGGAAGCCGCTTTCGCTGCGGTGTATGCCTTTCGGTGATGAATGTGCTGGGTCGGCCAGGACGCCTTTCAGTGCGGCGTAGTTCGCCAAGGTTGGGTTCGAGCGCAGCGCGTCACGGAACGCGATCTGGCTGGTCGCCGGCGAGCGCTGTCAGGGGTCATGCGTGGAGGTGCGCGCGGCGGCGCCCGTGAGTGACTTTTGACGAAGAGCGCTGCCAGGGGGTCGCTGGTCCAGGTCGGGATCGCGTAATACCAATCGTGGCGAACCAGGTTCGCTGCGATGGGATCTGGACCGCTGAGATTGGACACTGGTGCCTGCAAGTCGATGATCGGTTTCGCTGGCAGGTCGGGAATCGCGGTGGAGCCAACATGTTCGACGCTGGCAAGGAGTCAGGGCGCGAGCAGCGTTTCGAGACGATCGCGCTCCTGCTCGCCGTGCGCGATCCAGGCGGCATCGGCATCGACGAGATCGACGGGTTCGGTCGCCCAGGCCGGCCAACGCGGATCCGCTCACCGTGTCACGGCACCTAGGTCGGCGGCCCAGTCGGTCGCCGCCTGACGCCGGCAAAAAGCGCGGACACGAACATTCGGGACGCGTTGAATACCCGCAGTCCAAGCCGATTCAGTTCGGGGGAGTGGAAGCCTCCGAAGCCTCGCTACGACGAACGACACGGAACACACGGCGCGTAGCGCGGGTGCTGGCCACAATCCCGGCAATGTACTTCGTGTTCGATGTGCTGCATCTCGACGGAGTAGACGTAATGCGTCGGCTATACCTCGAGCGACGCGCGATACTGGACGCACTGGAGCTGACGAGCAAGCCGATAATGACCTCGCCGTACGCGACGGGCATCAGCGCGGTGGCGATGTTCGACGTCGTTCGGGACATGGCCTCGAAGGCTTGGTATCCAAGCGAGCGACGTCGATCTATCAACCCGTTAAGGCATCGCTGGCGAGGGGCGCGTTCACAACGTTTGCTACTTAACCGCGGTTAAGTCGTTTCAAGTTGAATGGCCTGCTCATAGTTGTCAGAACGGCGGAATCTACTTGAAGTCGAATTGCTACCGCTCGGCGCGGTGGCTGCCATCCTTGACCAGCAGCGGTGGATCGACTCAGACATCCTGGGGGACGAAGAAGTGCGCCATGACTAACCGACAGCTGCGGATCGATCACACAGCGATCGTCTCGCTAACGACGGCCGTCGTCTACGTCTTGGTGTGGCCATTCGTTGACGGGTGGGTCTTACTGCTGGCCGCGACGTTGTCGCTCGTACTTGGGTTCCTGGCGCTATCCCGCATAAAGCGGTACGGGCATTCGGGCCGCTGGCTCTCATTGGGCGCAATCAGTCTCGGAGCCGTGTTCTATGTGTTCTTCATCGTGACCGTTGCGAGGGACCTGATCGACCCCGCGCAACTGCAACACTAAGATCGGCGGTCGGGCGAGCTAGGTCCCGACCGAGCCGCTGCGACTTGCCCGTCGTGCAAAGCTGGGAACGGTACGAGTTTCGCTGTCTATCAGAGATCTACGCCGACGCGCTTTCTGTCTTCGAGCCGAGTTCGGCGAACTGGCTACGAAGGGCCTCGGCGCGGGCCAACAGGGTGTGCACCGCGTACGGGCGAGTGCTATCCAACTCAAGGATGGCCGGCGCGGTCCGTAGTTCCGCGGCCGCGAGGCCAAGGATCACCATCGTCGACGACGTTAATTCGTCATCGCGCCCGTCGATCTCGAGTTCGTCAACCCATTCGCGTTCGTCGACGCTGAAGCGGTCGGCTTGCTGCACGAAGCCAGTAATGACGGTCATCAACTCTTCGCGACGCGTAGTGAGCCACGCTTCTTCGGAGGGCATGCGAGCGCGGCGTTCGCGTTCGGATTGCCGTGCTGCCCGGGCGATCTTCTCGTCGGGCTGGTCGTAGCGAAGCAAGGCCTCGAGCCGATCAATTCGATCGAGGAGACCCTGTTTGCCGACACCGACCTGGGCGCCGATCTGGGACAGGAACAAGCCACGGTCGCGCCCTGCCTTCAGGAAGTACAACTCGCGGCGGCGGTCCTCCCACCACAGCCAATTGTTGAGGGTGATACCGTCGCAGACGTCGGCCTGCAGAACCCATCGTGGGATGTCCGGTCCGCTGTATTTCCGCAGGTAATCGAGCACTTCTCGCGGATCTGAGTCACCTGAATCCGGTAGCATCTCCCGGTGTCGGTCATCGACTTTGGCTCTCCGGCGTGCGATCCTGACTACGGCTGAGGCCACCTCGGAGCGATGCACCTTGGGTCGGGTGGCCACCCCATCAGTATTTCACTGACGGATAGTGCTCGCCGCATTCGACGCGCCCGACCTCGTCGTCGTAGGGATCGCGAGTTGCCAAAAGTACCGTCGCTCAAGCCAGCTCGATGAAGAATCTTCGACGTCACTTTGGGCACTCAAGCGCATTGAGTATTCCGCCACAATGCGGCGTGAAAGATTTGCCACTTAACCGCGGTTAAGACGCCCAGGGCGAATGCTCGTGCCAGCGCAGGGCTTACCCGCTGACGATCCCCCGACTCGGCGAGATCGCCGCTTTGCCAACGATCACTCGCATAGAGCGACATGCGTGTC